>CBFQYI010000001.1:0-31361 GCA_965720825.1 uncultured Chryseobacterium sp.
TTCTTGAATGAAGAACCACAAGTCATTGGGATAATAGATAAATCGATAGTAGCAGCTCTCAATGCAGCATTGATTTCTTCTTCTGTAATTGAATCCGGATCTTCGAAGAATTTCTCCATCAAAGTTTCGTCATATTCAGAAACAGCTTCTACTAGTTTCTCTCTATATTCAAGAACTTCATCTTTCATATCTTCAGGAATTGGCACTACTTCGAAAGTAGCTCCTTGTCCTGCTTCATCCCAGATGATCGCTCTGTTTTTAATTAAGTCAACAACACCTTTGAAATCTTCTTCAGCACCGATTGGTAAAACGATTGGAACTGCGTTAGATCCTAACATTTCTTTAACCTGGTTTACCACGTTAAGGAAGTCAGCACCTTGTCTGTCCATTTTGTTTACGAATCCCATTCTTGCAACTTTGTAGTTGTCAGCAAGTCTCCAGTTTGTTTCAGACTGAGGCTCTACTCCATCTACTGCAGAGAATAAGAATACCAATCCATCCAATACTCTTAAAGATCTGTTTACCTCTACTGTGAAGTCAACGTGTCCCGGTGTATCAATGATGTTGAAGTGGTAAGGCTTAGTATCAGCTAGAGGTTTTCCTTGATCTGTTGGAAAGTTCCAAGAACAAGTGGTAGCTGCAGAAGTAATAGTAATACCTCTTTCTGCTTCCTGCTCCATCCAGTCCATTGTAGAAGCACCATCGTGAACCTCTCCAATTTTGTGGTTTACCCCTGTATAGAATAGAATCCTTTCTGTAGTGGTAGTCTTACCTGCATCAATGTGAGCAGCGATACCAATATTTCTTGTAAATTTAAGATCTCTTCCCATTTCAGATTAGAATTTGAAGTGTGAGAAAGCCTTGTTAGCTTCCGCCATTTTGTGAGTATCAGATTTCTTTTTGAAAGCAGCACCTTCTTCTCTTGAAGCAGCTACAACTTCGTTAGCTAATTTCAAAGCCATAGACTTATCATTTCTAGCTTTAGAATATTTGATTAACCATTTCATTGCCATAGAAATTTTTCTATCAGCTCTGATTGGCATAGGGATTTGGAAGTTAGCTCCACCTACTCTTCTAGAACGTACTTCTACGTGAGGCATTACATTTGTAAGTGCATCTTTCCAGATTTCCAGTGCAGTTTTTTCGTTATCTCCTTTTTTAGTTTCTACGATCTCTAATGCATCATAGAAAATTTTGAATGCGATTGACTTCTTACCGTCAAGCATTAAGTTGTTTACGAATCTCGTTACCAATTGATCATTAAATTTCGGATCTGGTAACAACGGTCTTTTTTTCGCTTTTGTCTTTCTCATTGCTTTTGTACCTTATTTAATGATTATTTTTTCTTTCCTTTTGCAGGAGCAGCAGCTGCTTGTCCTGGTTTAGGTCTCTTAGCTCCGTACTTAGATCTTCTCTGAGTTCTTCCATTTACACCAGCGGTGTCTAATGCACCTCTTACGATGTGGTAACGTACTCCCGGTAGGTCTTTCACCCTTCCGCCTCTAACCAATACTATCGAGTGCTCCTGAAGATTGTGTCCTTCGCCCGGGATATAGGCGTTAACTTCTTTACCGTTAGAAAGTCTTACCCTTGCTACTTTTCTAAGTGCAGAGTTTGGTTTCTTAGGTGTAGTAGTATATACTCTCGTACATACACCACGTCTTTGTGGACAAGAATCTAGGGCAGCCGATTTGCTCTTCTTGGCAAGCGTGGCTCTTCCTTTTCTTACTAATTGTTGAATAGTAGGCATTTAATTGCTTTTTATTTTAGGGTGCAAAAATAGTAATATTTTTTTAATCTGCAAACTCTTATATAAAAATTAAAATCAAATACTTACATCGGAAATGAAACACATTTCATGAGTATCATTATAGAAGTACAATATACATGCGGAAAACAAGCAGGAAAAAATAGATTTTACAGTCTAAAAAATGAGTATTAAATAATTATGAAATCTATCGTTTCCTGGTTTTCAATATTTTTTTCCTTTAAAATAGATTCCGGAAATAGGATCTGATGTATTTAAAAATGTTCTTATACTTATAATGATTGAACCCTTCAATTTTAATCCTACATAAGATAGTTTCGAATCCATTCAATCATGGTATCATGCTGAAGATGCAGGAGAACCAATAAATAAAAAATACCGGAAAAAATAAGATATGAAGATTTTATCGGGTTATTATTGAATGATATCATTCCGGAATCATTTGTTTTTAACATCGATGTAAACACAATAAATAATAATGTGGAATAAATATAATTCCATCTCATCCAATCAATTCCAAGATAATATAAAGGAGCAACCCAAATAAGGCAGATTATATTACAGAAAAGGTAGTTATAGAATGATTCTTTTTTAAACAGATAAATATAAAGTCCTATTTGAAATATTATGATAAGGAGCTCAATAGCATGAACCAGAAATGATAATTTGTACTGAAGAACATAGTTAAAATCAAAATAATATTCCAGATCAAAAATATTCTCTTTCTGAAAAACCACTCCTCTGCTTTTCAGGATCGATAAACTTTCTCCCTGGTTCACATTTCCACCCAAAAAATAGATAATCCCAATACTGGTAAAAGCAGCTAATGTTATAGATAGGAAGTACTTAATATTAATTTTCTGCCATTTGGAATAATTAATCCATAATAAAAAGGGAAAGAAAAAAAATCCCGCCTCATGTATGAAAAGAAAAATGATATAAAATATCCATAATAACCCATCATTAAGCTTAGATCTTTTTGCAAAAGAATACCAAAGCATTATAAGAATCAATATGATTTCTCTTCTGCCAGCATTTCTCACAGTCAATGCAGGAAATAAAAGAATATAAGGTGAGGCCATGATGCTCAGATAAAAAAGATCAACTTTATATTTTTTCAGGTATAAAAGCGTCCCGTACAGAATTCCCGACAACCCCACGATCTGAAGAATAAAGATCTGAAATTGTAATTTCAATCCCGTTATATCCTGTATATAAAAAAACACATCTCCCAAAAGGCCTCTTCTTTTGAAACCGCCATCTGTATAATTGATCAGCCAATCAGAAATAGTCCAGGCTGAAAATGGTTCTTCTGCCTTCAGATATAACGCTATAAAAACACCAATATAAATCAGTACAATTCCAATACTGAAATATTTAACCAGTGATCTTTCTTTATTTTCAGGTATCTTGATAAGGGTATCAAAAAGCATAATAGTCTGTAATTTCTGAGGTCTGTTTTAAATAAGCACAATATTAATACTTCCAAACTATATTTAAAAACTTTCTTATAGTTATGATCTATTAATAATCAGTGGAGTTCGGCACGATATTTCGTAAATTTGAGATATACAAAATGATAAACTATCAATCACATCAACAAAGCTTCATCCCATACTTAATGGAAGCTGTGATTGTATCTTACCTTAAAAAAATAAATATATACATATGAAAAATGCTAGTATCATTGGCCTTAAAGAAGCCGATTGCAAAAAGATTTCAGAAAAATTAAACATTTTATTGGCTAACTATTCTGTATTCTATCAGAACACAAGAGGTTCTCACTGGAATATTAAAGGAGAGCAGTTCTTTACCCTTCATCCGAAGTTTGAGGAATTGTATAACAGCCTTGTATTAAAGATTGACGAAATTGCAGAAAGAATCCTTACGTTAGGAGCTACGCCTGCGCATAACTATTCAGATTACTTAAAGGTAGCAACCATTAAGGAAAGCAAAGAAGTAACTGACGGTACCAAAAGTGTTGAGCAAATTCTAAGCTCATTCAAAGTGGTGATTGATCTGCAGAGAGAACTTTTGGATATTACAGATGAAGCAGGAGATGAAGGTACCAACTCGCAAATGAGCGACTATATTACCGAGCAGGAGAAAGAAGTTTGGATGTATAACTCTTATCTTGGGAAGTAATTATATTTAAACTCTTTTAAACTTTTTCTTAAATAAGGTATGTCACTTTTTGTAACAGCATAAAAATTGACATACCTTATAATATTAGGATTTCTAAAATCACTCATTTTCCATTTTCCCACCAAAACCCAATCTTTGGGAATTTGATTTACAAACCATTCTGGATAGATTACAGCAATTCGCGCATTTTTACGGTAACTTAATTCTCCCATAAAATATGAAAAATCATTCCCATCAGGGTTTTTATATTTGTATTTTGCAACATCCGTACTTCCCAATCCATACATATCTAAAACTTCAATATTCGTAAAATAGGTGATTGCACCAATATCATTGGCCACAATTGTTTCAGAATAATAATACTTTTTTAAAAACTGTGCGAGCTTATATTGATTGTAGTAAAGATTTTTAGAATCAGTATATAAAACCGGATGATACCAATACATTTTGAATAGTCCAAAAACTACCGAGTAACCTACAAATAAAAAAGCAAAAAGCTTAGGAATAGAGAAACCTGAAGTTTTAAAATAAAAATCACAAATTTTAACTCCAATAAAAAGATAGGCAATCATCAAATAATTTTCATATCTAAATGTCATTATTCCAAAAATGAGCTGCCCGTAAGAAGTAAGCAAAATGATGATTGGCAGTGCTTCCATTTCAAGAACTCTTTGAAGTTTCACATTTCTATATCTGGAAAAAGCATACATCAAATAAAATATGCTGAAAGGAAGCAAATATTTGATATAATCCACATTCAAAAACTTGCTTTTCAACATTGTTATACAACTTTCTACATCTGAAACATGAAAATTACTTTTGACAAGTACTGAATTTGGAAAAAACAGGCCTCCCATAAGAAGAGAATATAATCCATACATAATTATAGGGAAAAAACCGACAACACCAATCAACAAGCCCTGTCTAAATTTTTTCTGACCTACAAAAACAAAAATAACGGCAGAAATGAAGAACACACTTTCAAATCTTACTGCTCCGAGAAAAAAAATGACTATTAGTAAATAGGAGAAAGCCTTCAAATCTCCTGAAGCTAATTTATTATAAAAAATAAAAAACAGAACTATGAGAAATATATGAATAGTATGCTCCATTCCTAATACAGAGGACAGATAAATCATTGCTAATGGCTGCAATAGAAGAACAAAAAAAAGTACAAACTTCTTTCCGTATTGAAGGACAACAAAATTGGCTGCGTAAAAACTTGTTAAAACCCCAAACGTAAGATTAATCAACAAAGGATAATAAGATGAATCCCCCAAAACTTTTATTAAAAGGCTCAAAAAGAAACTATATAGTATAGATGAAGATGCCGGATCAAATGAATTGGAGTTGATAGAAAATAAAAATTGATCAGCTATATTTTTTGCTACCTCCAAATGAATATAAACATCATCAACAGGATAAAAATATCCTACACCTTTTGGCAAAGAAAGAATCTCTGAAACTAAGTAAAAAAAATAGCCCAATAGAAAAACAAAAACACTTATAAATCCGTATTTTTTCATTTTACTGTCTAAATAAATATGGAGAACAAAATTAAATTATTAAATTTTATTACAAAAAAAGTCTGCATTACCCTTTAACCCAATACCAGACAAAGATTTTCATAACATTACCATGCAGAATATCGTTGTAAAATTATACATAGGTCAAACTCTCAAATGCGCGACTATATTACCAAGAAGGAAAAACAAGTTTGGATGTAGAATTCTTATCTTAGAAAGTAACTCCATCAAAAAGCATGGAAATATTTCCAAAAAATCGCCTTACATTTAGGGGATTTTATTTTTTATTTTTATATTTGCGTTAAAATTACACATATTATGAACGACGTCAGATTAAACTCTATCCTAGATAATGATTTCTATAAAATAACCATGCAGAATGCTGTGGTAAAGCTATTTCCAAGTTCTATTGTAAAATATGAATTTATCAACAGGGGAAAACACCACTTTCCGGAAGGATTTGATGTTGCTTTAAGAGAAGCTGTCAATAAAATGGCGGAACTTAAACTTACGAAAGATGAAAAAAAGTTCATGGCAAGAACATGTCCTTATATAGATCTGCCCTATCTTGATTTTTTAGAGGGCTATCATTATGACCCGTCTGAAGTAAAAATTCATCAGGAAGGAGGCGACCTTTCGGTAATTGTTGAAGGACTTTGGTACAGAACCATTCTCTGGGAAGTTCCACTTCTGGCACTGATCAGTGAACTGCATTATGAAATGAACCACATGGAAAGGGATTCCAACGAAGTGGTGATGAGCAAAACAATAGAAAAGGCTGACTCATTGGGCAGACTTGGAGTAACCTTTGCAGAATTCGGGACAAGAAGGAGACACTCTTACAAGGTACAGAATCTTGTAATGGAAGCTTTAACCCAGAAAAAAGAATCTACATTTATCGGAAGTTCAAATGTTCATTTTGCTATGAAGTACGGCGTCAAACCAATTGGAACGCATGCTCACGAATGGTTTATGTTCCACGCAGCCGAATATGGATTTAAAATGGCCAATGAAATGGCGCTGGAACACTGGGTAGATGTTTACAGAGGTGATCTTGGAGTGGCTCTGTCTGATACTTATACTACAGATGTGTTCTTCCAGCAGTTTGATAAAAAATTCGCAAAGCTTTTCGATGGCGTTCGGCATGACAGTGGCGATGCTTTGGAATTTGCAGATAAAACCATTGCCCACTATCAAAGAAACGGGATTAACCCAATGTTTAAGTATATTATTTTTTCAGATGCATTAAATCTTGAAAAAGTAGAAGAAATTACCAATTACTGCAGAGGGAAAATAGGCATCTCATTCGGAATCGGAACCAACCTTACGAATGATGTAGGATTGAAGCCAATGAACATCGTAATGAAACTGATTGGCGTACAGGCTCCCAATAAAGAATGGATTCCTACGGTAAAACTTTCCGATGAGCATGGTAAATATACCGGAGATCCAAAGATGATTGAATTGGCGAAAGAATTTTTAAGAATTAAAGATTAGTAACCTCATCTGAATAATTACATATAAACCTCGAAGCCATCGAGGTTTTTTTATTTCATCTCGTCATTTGAAATTCAGTTTTCAGAAATCTATAAGGTTTTATTATATTTATCAAAATAAAACAGGATGAAATCAAGAACATTACTAGTTGCATGCCTTCTCATATCAGCATTTTCGTTTGCTCAGGAAAAGAAAGCAGAAAAGCCTAAATACAATCAGGAACTGGCTACTTCTTTAGGAGCTGACAAATATGGGATGAAACCTTATACGATTGTTATGCTGACAACAGGTTCTGCTAAGATTGATGACAAAGCCAAAATCGGTGAGCTTATGAAAGGCCATATGGCTAATATCGGCAAACTGGCGGATGAAGGCAAAATTATTGTTGCCGGACCTTTCCTTGAAAAGAATAAGGAAAACTACCGCGGCATGTTTATTTTCAATACGAAATCTAAAGAAGAAGCAGAACAATGGGTAAAAACAGATCCTGCAGTTAAGGCGGGCGTTTTTAGCTATGAAATTTTCCCTTGGTATGGTTCAGCAGCGTTACCTTTGTATCTAAAGCATCATGATGAAATCTCAAAAGAAAATCCTTAAAGTTTTTTAATGTGAAAAAATATATCTCCATCTTCCTTATAATTTTCTTCCAGAGCCTTTTTGCCCAAAAAGACATTAATACTATTGATGTTTCTACTGTACAAATCAGAATATTGAAGCACTACAAAAATTCAGATTCTATTCAAAGGAATAAAGTATATGCAGATTCTATTTACACTCCGTATCAAAAGCTATGGAATGGATATCTGGGAAACTCTGACAAAGTGGTACAATGGCTCAACAAAAACCAGTCACAAACAGAAAAATGGATTGAGAAAAGCAAAAATGTGAATGGAAAACAAATCACCAAATCTCTTCAAAAGTTTTCAAAAGACATGGAAGCCCTAACCGGTTATGGTGCCAAAGGTGATTGGTATATTTTATTTGGTCCCGCATGGACTGATTTAGGCGGATTGGGAAGATATGCCATGGTGATAGATTTATCACATGAGAACAATAAATCATTAGAAAGTATTGAGCAAATTTTACCCCATGAAATTACCCATCAAATTATGATGGAAACGAACAAACACAATGACAAGACTGCAATGGAACCTATAATCGGAGAAGGTTTTGCCGTTTGGATTAATCAAAAATACTGGAAAAAAAAATATACACTCGCTCAACATCTCGGCTACACAGATCAAGAATTAAAGCTATGTGATAAAAATAGGGAATTGATCAAATCTTTTTTTGAAAAAAATAAATTTTCAGAAGATGGAAATATAATTGATATTTTCAGGAGCAGAGAGACAAAACTTAATGAAAAACTTCCCGGTGCAATAGGATATTATATCGGCTACAAAATTATTGAACAATATGTATTAAAGAATGGCAAAGACTCCTGGAAAGATGTTTTCATAAAGTCACCTCGTGAAATTTATGAAAAAAGTGGATTCTGAATATTTTAGTTTTATCCTATTAAACCAGAACTCTTAAGGTAGCAGCTACTAAAAAGAAATCCCTCAATTGAGGGATTTTTTTATTAATCAAAACAGATATATGGTTTTCTTGGTGGATAACAGCAATAAGGATTGCTGCAGAATATGTATCCTGCCGGACAGCCTCCATCTACTGGTGCTTCACAAGCCAATGCTGCACCACCTAAAACAGTTTTCAACTCTTTTCTGTTTAAGCTTTTTAAATTTTTCATGATTAATTTAGTTTAATTTGATTTCCTACTCTTTAAGATTTTCGGATTCCTCTTTATTATTTCTCTTTACCTGGAAATAAATATACAATTTATTTTTTAATCCATTACATTTCAAATAATTATCTATAAAAATTTGAGAAATAAAAAAGAGACTGCCTTTTGTGACAGTCTCTTTTTACAGTTATCATTTTAAATTAAAAAATGTCGCTACCTATTGTATAACCATTTGTACCATTTATTTTTTTAACTGCATTATTATTAAATCTATACTTATTATAAATACCAATATTTGGAATATATCTTAACGTATTACCTTCTCTCATATAAATCTTATTGGTATAATTATCCTGTTTGAGATCATTATCAGGTGTTAAATCTGCTCCGCGTTCTACTGTTGACAAATTACTTGGACTCACCGTAGCGATTTCACCACTGGTAATATTAAATAATCCGTAAAGTGTCATAGGGCTTTGAATATATCTCAGTTTGTTTTCAAACATAAAAAATATCTGGTTGGTAGCAGGATTTCTAACAAAATTACCATTGACAAGGTTTGCCGTATTGGTATAATCTAATCTCACCTGATTATCAATTAAATATTGATCGATATAAGCTTTCAATTGAGCCTTCTTCACAGGATCTTTAATAAGTTCATAAAGAGGTACCAAACCGTTACTTCCAAATTCTACCAATACCGCATTCGTTGGTGTTGAACTATTCTGCCAGCTGGAAATATTAATCTTAGGATTTGCCTGATCAAGGTTCAACTCTCCTACCAAACTCTTCGATGGATCTCCTCCTCTTGTTTTAAAGGATAATTTTCTGGAAAAGTTTTTATTGGATTCTGAAGTATCTACGTCATTATCAACATTGGCATCAAAAATACTTTTCACACCCACTTTTACCCCCACTCTGGCTGCTTTTTCACGGCTTTGATTCGTTGTTTCAGACTGAAACATTACATCCAGCTTAGCACCAGTATAAATATCTACCGCAACATGGGTTCCATAATCATTTACAATCTGCGCAGGACTATTGTTCTGTAGATCACTCGTAAACTCCGGAGTCAAATAATCTGATAATAAAACAGGAGTAGCATTAAATCTGAATCTTCTTTGTTTAATTAAAAGATTATAGCTTCCATAAATATATTTAGCATCAAATTTATTGGTTGTCGTGTTACTCACCGAAGAACTAAAAGTAACCGAAATGAGCTTTTTAAATAAAGAAAACCCAGCGGTTGCTCCTACCTTCGTAGATACCATTTTTGAATACGCTTCTGCATTTTCACCATATTCTTCAAGATATTCCTGGGAAAATACATTATCAGTAATCAATCTGCCGGCCTGTTCGTTTTTGAACTTTTCAAGATCAATTACCTGATATCCTGAAGAGTTTGAATTTGCATATTCTCCTGTTGCGTTATAACCATATCCTAAAATGTCATAAGCACCATCACCAGCACTTTTAGCAAAACTTCTCGCTGAATTTTTTTTTGTGTTTTCATTTAGGTTAGGGTTCTCAAACTCCTCAGTAGAACAAGAAGTTACCAACAGTAAAATAATACTGCTGAAAAAGAGGCTTAGTTTTTTCATATTTTTATTTTAAGTCCACAAACTTAATTCTTTGCATTCAAAACCAGAATGACATAAATCATGAATAAGGGAATTAATAAATAATTAACAATAGAAAACAACAATAATTTATCTCTCTTTACATAGAAATAAGTACATCATTTAAAACACAACCTATTTTATTTCAAATGATTACACATATAAAAAATTAAAAATTTAAACCATATTTCTTTTACCAATGAATTAATTTAATTACTTTAGCTTATTAGCAACTCAACTCACTCTATTAATTGTGAGCAGGTTACACAAACCAATACCATAATTAAAAATTAAACTCATGAAAAAATTAAACATGACAAAACTTTCAAGAACAGAGCTGAAAGATGTATTCGGTGGAACATTGTATCCGGCAGAATGTCCGGGAGGATGCCATGGCGAAGGGATGATCAGATGTCCTGACGGAACTACCACAATGACTAACTTTATATGCATGGGAGGAACTTGTCAACCGGCAGCCATGTGCAAGCCACTGGTTCTTGAGCCTTTTCCTGATCCGATTATCATCACTGATCCGATAACCATCATCCCATAATCAGAATGAACAATATATGAAGTGAGCTTTCCGGCTCACTTTTTTAGTATCTTTAAGTAAACAAAACCATCATGAAAACCATTGAGGAAGTTCTGAAAAAACTGGATGAAATCATTATCTGGTGCAAGGAAAACAAGAGTCCAGCAGGATATTTTGCCTGTACTTACCGAATCATGACCGCACAGGTTCTGAAAGGAATTCAGCAGAAAAAATTTGAAGATAATCCCAGAATGACTTTGCTTGATATTGCTTTTGCACAAAGATATCTTCAGGCATGGGAAAGCTACAGCAAAGGAGAAAGATGTACCAATTCCTGGTATACTGCTTTTGATGCCGCTAAGAACAAGAATCTTTTAATATTACAGCATATATTTCTTGGAATGAATGCACACATCAATCTTGACCTCGGTGTTTCTGCCGCTTCTATCATGCCGTACCGGAAAATAAATCCTCTGAAAAAAGATTTTGAGAACATTAATAATGTTATCGCTTCCATTAATCAGAATGTACAGGATTCTTTAAACAAAATCTGCTACCCTGTGGATCTTGTTGACAAACTCTCTAACGGAAAAGATAATGCTGTACTGGATTTTGCGATTTCTAAAGCAAGGGATACTTCCTGGGCAACAGCAGTCATTACCTCCAACACTCCGAATTTCCTGAGAGAATCTGTGATAGGTATTGTTGATTACGCAGCCACTAAAGTTGCTACCCAAATTCTGAACCCGAAAATCCTCACTCCTGCTCTTTTAAAAGAACTAAAAAAATGTGAAAGCAGTGATGTGGTAAAAAATATTGAGATTTTAGAAGCTACAAAAAATTTCTAACAAAAAGACCGGGATCTTCCTCACGGATCCCGGCCTCATAATGAACAAAATAAAAGAAACTATATTGCTTCCTTATGCTTTTTACGGTAGGCATAATGGAAAATGATAGGCAGTATTGTAAATGACAGCAACATACAGACGATCAACCCGCCTACAATCATAATGGCTAAAGGTTTCTGAATTTCAGAACCCATTCCGTTTGACATGGCTGCCGGAAGAAGTCCCATAGATCCCATCAGGGCAATCATCACCACTGGACGGATTCTGCTTTTCACTCCCTGTGCTATGGATTCTTTAAGTGACATTCTGTTTTGCAGATTTTCTTTCATGACTCCAATCAGAACAATACCATCAATGGTAGCCACTCCAAAAAGGATAATGAAACCGATTCCTGCTGAAATTCCGAAGATAGTTCCCGTAAACCAAAGGGATAAAAATCCTCCGATAAACGCAAATGCCAATGTAATGGAAGAAATCAGCGTGTCTTTTATATTTCCGAAATTGAAGTACAACAGCATCAGAATAAGAACTAAAGAAATCGGTACTACCATAGCCAGCTGTTTTGCAGCTCTTTCTTTACTTTCAAATTCTCCGGCCCAAGTCATTTTATGATTTTTCGGAAGCTTTACTTCCTTATCTACTTTCGCTTTGGCTTCTTGAATGGTACTTCCTAAATCACGCCCTTCAATATTGAATCCAACTCCAATATATCTGCTGTTTCCTTCACGGTAAATAAATGACGGTCCGGTATGATAATCAATGGTTGCAATTTCTTTCAGCGGAACCTTTTTATTATCCTGAGTCGGGATGAGAATATTTCCCATTTTTTCAGGAGTATCTCTGTAATCTTTTTCAAACCTAAGCATTACGTCAAACATTCTTTCTTCTTCATAAAACTTAGTGGCAGCCTGTCCTCCGATCGTCATTTCAATAACCGCCTGTGCATCTGCTGTGGACACTCCATATTTTGCCATTTTGGAATCATGAAGCTGTATTCTCAACTCCGGAAGTCCGATATTTTTAAAAACATTCACATCGGATATTCCAGGAACTGTTCTGATGGAATTGGCTACTTTATTGGCATAATTTTCAAGTTCGAAAAGATCATTTCCAAAAATTTTAATGACCAATGGGGCTTTTACTCCTGCTACATATTCCTCAACATTATCCTGAATCGGCTGGCTGAATCCAAAATTGATACCTGGAAATCTCTCAAGGGAAACTCTCATTTCTTCAAGGAGTTCTTCTTTGGATATTTTTTTCTTCCATTCATTTTCCGGTTTCAGCTGAATATTAAATTCGATATTAAAAAATCCGGTGGGATCTGTTCCGTCATTCGGACGACCTGTTTGAGTCATAACAAATTTTACTTCATCATACTTCATGAGAATCTCCTTCATCTCTCTGGTCAATCGTACAGATTCATCCAGATTGACACTGTTGGGAAGAGTGGCTCTTACGTAGATGGCACCTTCGTTCAGTTTGGGTAAAAATTCGGATCCATAATTAGAGAATCTCCATCCACAAACAGCAAGCAAAGCAACGAAACCAATAATAAATCCCTTTTTATGACGATCACTGAATTCGTAAATTCTATAGATGTTGACTCTGAAGAATCTTGAAATAAAGTTTTCTTTCTCTTCAATATTTTTTGTCAATAGCAGCTTACACATTGCCGGAACATAAGTCAAACTTAAAATCAAAGATCCTAACAATGCATATCCCAGCGTAAATGCTAGTGGAGAGAACATTTTCCCTTCTACTTTCTGGAAAGAGAATATCGGCATCAGGGCAACAATCAGAATCAACAGAGCAAAGAAAATATAGCTTGCTACACTTCCTGCACTTTTCTTGATGATTCCCAGTTTTGAAATTTTATTAAATCTACGCAGTCCAATCTTTTTCGCTTTAAGCTCGAGGGCGACAAAGACATGTTCTACAATGACCAGTGTTCCTTCCAGAAGCAATCCGAAGTCCAGTGCTCCCATCGAAATCAGGTTGGCTGGCAGACCCTGAATTTTGAGCATAATAATAGCAAACAGAAACGCCAAAGGAATAACCGACGCTACAATAAAAGTGGTTCTCCAGTTGTAAAGGAAAATAAATACAATGATGGAAACCAGAATAACTCCTTCAATAAGGTTTTTGGAAACGGTATGAACGGTAGTGTTCACAAGTTCTGTACGGTCGATAATCGGAACAATCTGAACATCACCGGGAAGTTCTCCCCCATTCAATTCTTCTATTCTGTCTTTCAGTTTTGCAATGACTTCACTTGGATTTTCACCACGAAGCATGATCACAATTCCTTCTACAACATCATTATCTTTGTTGTATCCTACCTGTCCCAATCTCGGTTTCGCAGAAATTTTTACTTCCGCTACATGTTTCACCAGAATAGGCGTAGAACCTTTTACCTCGATCTGAATATTCTCAATATCTTCTTTTTTCTCCAAAAGACCAATCCCCCTCACTACATAAGCCTGATCACCTTTTGCCACTACATCTCCTCCTACATTGATATTACTCTTCGAAACCGCTTCATACACATCCAAGGGGGAAAGGTCGTAATTGTGTAATTCCGTAGGATTAATTTTTATTTCATAGGTTTTCTCTTCTCCACCAAAGCTCACCACATCCGCCACTCCGGGAACGGCAAGCAATTCTCTTTCCACTACCCAATCCTGAATAGCCGTTACTTCTTTGATGGGAAGTTTACTCTTGATAATATATCTGTAAATTTCACCGGTAGCTCCCGAAGGAGGCTCAATACTATATTCTGCTCCAGCTGGAAGCTCCACATTTCCGAGTTTATTGGAAGCATATTGCTGGGCATAAAAATCATTGACATGATCATCAAAAATAACCGTCACCACGGATAATCCAAATAAGGAAATAGAACGCACCGAAGTTTTGTTCGGGATGGCATTCATTTCTTTGGAAATTGGTAAAGTGACAAATTTTTCTATTTCCTCCGCACTTCTTCCCGGCCACTGGGTAATCACTCTTACCCTTGTATTGGTAACATCCGGAAATGCTTCAATGGGCGTATGCATATAGGAGTAGATTCCTCCGGCCAGCAAAAGAAAAGTTCCCAAAAGAACAATCAGTGAGTTTTTTAATGAGAAGGAAACTATATTCTGTACAAACTTTCGCATTACTTGGTGGAATTATTTAATTGGGTTTTCAGGTTCTCATAAATCAATAGTCCGTTGGAAGAAATGATATTTTCACCTGGTTTTAAATTGCCTTCTACATAAATATACTGGCTGTTGGAAGCAATCTCTGTTACGGGTCTGATCTCCAGTTCACAGTCTTTTTTATACACCACTACATAGCTTTGGTTGTTATCAAAAATTAAGGCTTTCGCAGGAATTGCCAATGCACTTTTGTTTTGTGAATTGATCGGTAATACAACATCTGCGGACATTCCCGGTCTTAGCTTCATTCCATTATTATCCATAATGATTTTGGCCTTGAGTACTCTTTCATTTTCATTAAAAACCTGAGATATATTGTTGATTTTCCCTGAAAAACTGTCATCAGGATAAGCAAGTGTTTTTACCACTACCGGCTGATCTACATAGACATGTCTCATGTTGGTAGCATATACATTAGCCATTACCCATACTTTATCCAGGTTGGAAATGGTAAACAGCTGATCTCCACCTGCAGTCACAGGCATTCCTTTGGAAATATTCTTTGAAATAACATATCCGTCAGCCGGAGCTTTTATCTGAATCGTATTTCCGCCTGCCGAGTACAACTGCATATTTTTCTGAGTCTTGGAAATATTGGATTGCAGTATGGCTACCTCAGAACGCGCTTCCTGCAAATCTTTCTGAGAGGCAATGTCATCTTTATACATGGCTTCTACGGAAGACAGCTTTCTTTTAGCAACTGCCAGCTGAGCCTGTAAAGTCTGCGTATCATCCTGCATCTCATTGACGGCTGTACTCTTTACGCTTGCCAACGTTTGTCCTTTTTTTACATAATCACCAAGTGAGAAATAAGTATCCATCACCACTCCGTCTACAAGACTTACAAAAGGAACTGTTTTATCAGAATTGCTTTCCACTTCTCCGGTAAGGGTGATACTTTCTTCTATGGGAAGCAGTTCTGCTTTGGCCAGTTTAATATCTTTTTTAAGCTCTTTGCTTATGCAATACCTTTTTTCAACTTCTTTATTTTCCTGTTTTCCGGCACAGCCTGTAAAAATAATGAGGGCAGACAGGTAAGCTGCAGCAGTGTATTTAGTAATATTTTTGTTCATATCTTATAAATCTTGTCCTACAACATACTGCAGGTTTTCGTAGTATTGATTCAATTCTTTTTTAGTATCCAGGATGATCATTTTATTTCCAATGTAGGTATCCAGAAAATCCATGTACTCCAGCATGCTGATATTTCTAAGTCTAAAATTCTTCTCATGACTTACCAGCAAACCATCCAGTGTAGATTCGTAATTGTCATCAATCTCTTCTGAAACCTGCTGTGTTCTGATATAATTTCTGAAAACAGAGACAATTTCGTTCTCCGATTTCAACATGTTTTTGCGCGTTTCCAGTTTGCTTTTCTCAATCTCAAGCCTTGCTTCCTGGATATTTCCTTTGTTACGGTCGAAAATGGGAAGATCCATAGAAACACCCAGGCCTATAAAGTCTTTCATAATATTTCCTCCACGATCATATCCTATAGAAACCGCAACATCAGGAGTTTTCATTGCATTTTGAATTTCCAGGTTTTTGGCAGCATGCTTCTCTTTATTTTTCGAGATCATAATATCAGGGCGGTTTTCTTTTGCCTTGTCTATCCATTGGTTCACTTCCAGCTCAGAAAGCTGTTTTTCAGGCATGACAAATGAGTCGGATATTACCAGATAAGATTGGGAAGGCAGCATCAGTAGTGCTTTGAGCTCTACCTGTTGATCTTCAATTTCCTGTTTTAATGAAATCAGTTTCTTTTTGAACTCAATCTCCTGGGCTTTTAAGCGGACATATTCAGCTTTACTGATATTCCCCAGGTTTAATTGATTATTATAGGATTTTGTTAATTTCTCAATGGAAGTAATTTGCCCCTGATAGATTTTCTGCTGTTCCTGATTGTAAAGAACTTCTGTAATGGTATTTCTGAGGGTCTTTTTAAGCTCACGCAGAACTTCCTGCAATTCATACTTCTCTCCTTCCACTTCTATTTTCTGGAGCTCAATATTTTTTCGCCTTTTACCCGCAGTTTGAATCACCTGTTCTATCTCCGCAGAAATCTGGGTACTTTTTCCCCAGTTTCCAATGAGTGCAGGTTGTTCTTCTATGTCATAGGTTCTCCATAGATTGACTTCACTGATGCTTAATGTAGGATTAGGCCAGTATTTAGCCTGAACAGCTCTTGCTTCAGCTTGTGAAATCTCAAGTTTCTGAGCAATGAGGTCAAGGTTTTTAGCCAGAAAAATAGTTTCAGCTTCCTTTCTGCCAATCTTCAGGGTATCTGAAATCTGCGCTGAAAAGAAACTGAAACAATGAATATAAAATAGTGTAAAAAATAGCTTTTTCAAAGTCTCTTATTTTAAGACCACAAAGCTATTTGTCTAATATTAGAGGGAATTGTAAAGAAAATTAAAATTCGGTTAGTTCAACATTAGAGTTTGATTAGAACTATTTAAAAACACAAAAAACACAAATATTTTCACAAATAACACGATTATGAATGAGCAGGGAATTCAAGAAGAACACTGGTCCCAACATTCACAGCAGAATCAATTTTCATCACAATATGATGATGATCAAAGATACTTTTTGAAAGAGACAGGCCAATTCCACTTCCTTTCACTGTATCTACATTTTTTCCTCTGTAAAAAGTTTCAGATATCTTCACAAGATCATCAGCCGGAATTCCTCTTCCTTCATCTCTGACCTCGATATACAATTGGTTGTCTTTTTCTGACAGAGTAATCACCACAGGTTTACTAAAGGAATATTTGATCGCATTTTCTACAATATTGTATAATGCAAGATATAACAACGTTTCATTTCCGGGAAATTCCAGCAAAGCAGGTTTTGTTACCTGAAGTTGTATTTTAATGGATGACTGGTTTTCTTTCGCTCTGGACTCCAGTTTTTCATAAATCTTCCAGATCAGCTCGTCTACTCTCATAGGTTTATGAGAAGATTCCAGTTTGGTCATTCCGGACATCAGCAAAAGATTGTTGAGAATATTTTCTATCTCGTATACGTTTTCCAATGATTCTTTGGCCACTTCCTTATATTCTTCCGGTGTACGGTCTTTTTGGGCGAACACTTCCAGATTTCCTGAAATCGCGGCTAAGGGTGTTTTAAATTCATGGGAAACATAATTGATGAAATTCTGCTGTAAGAGTACATTTTCAGAGATTCTGCCCAGCAGTTTATTATAAGATTTTATCAGATCTTCAATCTCGTCATTGGTATTGGTAGAAGTAATAATTGCCGTAGAAATGTTATTATACTCCACTTTATTAATCCGTTCTACTACGTTGGAGATAGGTTTATAAACCACTTTAGAAAGATATCTGCTCAGAAAATAGATTGCCAAAAGCCCAATTACCAACACCGAAAGCATGATAATAGCCAATCTCAGGATCTGCGACTGAAAAGAATCGTTGGAAGACTTCACAAAAACAACAAAATCTCCTTGGTTATCCGGATAAAAAATCCCGTAATAGAATTGATTATCAGACATAAACTGAATTCCTTTATTGCTTCGTACAGCCTGTAAATGAGAAGGTTTTATATTCTTATCATTCAGATTGTGTCCAAAAGTAACTTCATTATTCTGATTATAAACCGCTACCCTGTTATTCTGAATCAGGTGATTGTATTCTTTTTTGATCTGGGCATGACGGTCTTTCGGAAGCTCATCTTTTTCGAGATAATAAATAGCAGAGATAAGAGCCGTATTTCTTAGCTTTTCAAAATAAAAAATCTTGGTACTGTCATAATACGCAAAGAATATCACCGCAGATGTGATGATAGAAACAATGCCGAATGACAGGCTTGAAATAAGGGTAAATCTGTTTCTGAGCGTCATTTTCAGTCTTTGATCAGATATCCGGTTCCTTTTACCGTATGAATAATTTTCTGTTCTGTCTCATCAATCTTGTTACGGACATAGGAAATATAAACATCCACTACATTCGTTGTATTATCAAAATCAATTCCCCATACTTTATGTAAAATCTGGGTTCTGCTCAGTACTTTATTTTTATTCTCCATCAGAAAAGTAAACAGTTTGTATTCCGTAGGGGAAAATTCTATTTCCTTGTCATTCTGGGTTACTTTATGAAGATCAGTATCAATCACAATATTTCCGCATGATAAATATTGATCTTCTTTCTGATAGCTCAGTTTATTTCTTCTGGTTAAAGCTTTAATTCTTGAAATCAGTTCTTCAAAATGGAAGGGTTTGGATAAATAATCATCAGCACCCATATCGAGCATTTTGATTTTATCATCAGGACTGTTCAGGGCACTTAAAACCAAAATCGGGGTATAGTTTCCTTTAAATCTGATAATCTGTGTAAGCTGCATCCCATCGAGCCCGGGAAGCATGATATCCATTAAAATAATATCAAAATCATAGGTATGAATAACCTCGCGTGCCTTTTCACCGGAATCTGCAAGGGTTGTATTATAGCCATTCTCAGAAAGGCCTTTTATCAGGAAATTGCTGATTCTTTGATCATCTTCTACCAACAAAATATTCATAAGTCTCTGAAATTTCCCATAAATATAAGTATTCTTGTTCAGAAAGGAAGCTGGAGGCTGGAAGAGAGAGGTAATATAATTTTATAAAACAATGGTCACCCATTTATTCAGCTTTAAAAAACATTGAAATTAATTGATAAAATAGTCAGTTCTTTTCTTTACAGAAGTAACTTCCAACATCCCTCTTCCAGCTTCCGACCTTTTTTCATAATTTTGGAAGATGGAGATGATATATTTAATTATTGGATTGATTGCCGGTGGTGTACTGGGCGCTGTTATATTATATTTTGCTTTGAAATCATCAATGGTTTCAAGAAGCTCTTATGATGCGCTGAACACTTTATCTATTAAAAATCAATCTGATCTTGAAAATTCAAACCTTAAAATTCAGGAGCTAAATCAAAATATCAATAAAGAAAAAGAAGCCAATATGCTGCAGCAGGATCTTCTGGATGATCTGAAAAATGAATTTTCCAAAATCTCCGCCGAATATTCATCGCTAAATATTCAGTTTCAGGAATTGAAACAAACCCATCAGAGACAGACTTCTCAGATAGAAACTCACATTCTTGAAAAACAGACTCTTTTTGCTAAAAACTCTGAACTTTCTGCCAAAAATGAAGGTCTCCAACAATCTCTTGACACCCAGAAAGAAGAAATTGTCAAGATTCAGGAAGACTCCAAACTTCAGTTTGAAAACCTTGCCAATAAGATCCTGGAAGAAAAAACAGAAAAGTTTACTGCCTTAAATCAAAATAACTTAAAAAATATCCTTGAGCCTTTTCAGGAGAAAATTGCTGACTTAAAAAACAAAGTCAACGAAGCCTATGAAAAGGAAAATAAAGAGCGTTTCTCCCTGGCAGAAAAAGTAAAAGAACTCGCAGAACTGAACCAGCAGATTTCCGAAGATGCCAAAAAACTAACCCGTGCCCTGAAAGGAGAAAGTAAAACCCAAGGGAACTGGGGCGAGATGATTTTGGAAAGTATTCTTGAAAAATCCGGGCTGGTAAAAGGAAGAGAATATTTCCTGGAACACGAATTGCGCGATGAAGATAACAAAGCTTTATTCTCAGAATTCTCAGGAAAGAAAATGCGTCCTGATGCCGTTGTAAAATACCCTGACGAAAGAAATGTTATCATTGATTCAAAAGTATCTCTGACCGCTTTTACAGAATTGGTAGATGAAACCGATGCAGATGTTTACGCCATAAAACTGAGCCAACACCTTGGATCTATCAAAAACCATATTAATCAACTCAGTCAAAAAGCATATGATGACTATGGAAAATCATTAGATTTCGTGATGATGTTTATTCCGAGTGAACCGGCTTATATTGCGGCAATGCAGGCAGACCAGAACCTTTGGAACTATGCCTATGAAAGAAGAATCCTTTTGCTTAACCCAAGCAATCTGATCACCTCTCTTAAACTGATTGCCGATCTTTGGAAACGCGAATATCAAAACCGGAATTCTATAGAAATTGCTGAGCGCGGAGCCAGACTTTATGACAAATTCGTAGGTTTTGTAGAAAATCTGGAAAAAGTAGGCCGAAATCTGGATCAGGCGAAAAATGTATTCAATGATGCTTACAAACAGCTCCATACCGGAAATGACAACCTGGTGATCCAGACTCAGAAATTGAAATCATTAGGAATAAAAAATAAAAAAGACCTGCCGCAAAGTCTTATTGACAACGGCAATCTTATTGAGCCATCAGAAAGCTAAATCCCAGGTTTTATGTTTTCATTTACAGCATATCCATACCCAAAGTCCGAATCTTTCAAAGAAATTTTCGTTTCTTCACTGGGAGCAGGAGTTGCTGTCTATTTGTTTCTGATTATTTTTCAACCTTTTGGTACGGAAAACTTCCAACATCCCTATAAATTTGTATTACTTTTTCCCTATTGCATAATCTTTGGAACTGCATTTTTAATGGCCAATCTTATAACTTCCCGTTTCAGCAACTGGAATATTGGTTCGGAGCTTTTAAAAATAATTTTCATTCTATTTCTGGGCTCTGTCCTATCCTATTTTTACAATTCGTTATTTTTAAGCCATGTGGCACTGGATCTTGGCAATTACTTCTACATGTTCCTGTATACTTTGGCTGTCGGAATTCCTATTTCAATCATCTATATTTTATCCCGATACATCTATTTAAAGAATATTCATGAAAAGAAAGCCCGCGATATTTCTCAACATCTTCCCGTTTCGCCTATAGAACAACGACAAAATCTGTTAAAAATATCAGCCCAGAATACAGAACTTATCATCAATGAAAATGATTTTCTATTCGTTCAGTCCATGGAAAATTACTGTACATTTTACTTTTTAGAGAATAATAGCTTACAAAAAACAATGATCAGAATAAGTTTAGCCAATGTTTTACAGCAAATCGAAACTGGTTCTGTCAAAAAATGCCACCGTTCTTATATTGTCAATCTTGGAAAGGTAAAAAATCTCAAAGGAAATGCTCAGGGTTATAAATTAATTCTTCCGGAAATCGATTTTGGAATTCCTGTTTCAAGAAGTTTCATCCCTTCAATTATTCCTCAGTTGCAACAGCAGAATTCATAATTTTTGTCATTCGTCACAATTTTTTGTCACTCATCACATTAACTTTAACCAGGTTATTTAAAGCTACATTTTTGCTCAAAATTAACAAACATGAGTAAAAACATCCGCTTCTTTTTCATCTTTATTTTAGGTTTTGTTATCTATTATTTCTTCGATTTTTTCTTTTTTAAAACCATACAGAATTTCTCAAAAGATTTGTTTCACAGTAAAGCCATAGCCCATATAATTGCTTATATGGTAACCTTAATTCCATTGATAGTCACGTTAAAAATTCTGTTACCCCAAAGAAATATCCTTGATCTGTTCTCATTAAACAAACCCATTATCAAAGGATTTATGTTTGCGTTTACCGGAACTATTCCTATGCTCGTTGGATACCTGATTTATTTTAAAACAACCCTTAAAATAAATTTTGAATCCCTGTTTATTAACACTATTTCATCAGCATTTTTTGAAGAAATTATTTTCAGAGCTTTTCTTATTGGAATACTATACAGATTTACACGGCTTGGTTTTTTATCATCTGCCTTATTGGGTTCACTATTATTTGCACAGGTACATATCTACCAAAGTCAAAATATAACAGAGCTTGTTGAGATATTTGCCATTACGTTCTCAGGGTCAATATTCTTCGCCTGGGCATATTTTGAATCGGAATATAATGTATGGACTTCCATATTTCTTCATTCATTTATGAATCTCTACTGGGAAATTTTCAATGTTTCAGAAAATGTTTCCGGAAATTTCTATGGAAACCTCTATAAACTTCTATCCATTGTCGTCATGATCTTAGCTATTATGTATTATAAAAGGAAAAATAAAATTCCAATGGAGATTACGTGGAAAAGTCTTTTTATTAAAACCAGAGAAATTCAATCATAAATTTTGCATAATTTTGCAGCATGTTGATAGAAAGTTTTCAAAACGATAAAATAAAAAATGTCACTAAGCTCCTTACTGACAACAGATTTCGTAAAAAATCAAAGGTCTTTGTCGTAGAAGGCCAGCAGGAAAATGAAAGAGCCATGCAGTATGATTTTGAGCCGCTGGAGTTCTTTATCTCTGAAAATATCTTTAAAGGAACACTTCCCAATGGAAAAATCCATTATGTAAGTGAAAAAGTCTATGAAAAAATAGCTTATAGAGGAAGTTCTGAAGGAATTATCGGCATCTACCATGCAAAAGAAAATTCACTTTCATCATTTATTCCTAAAAAAGATTCTACAGTAATTATTGTTGAAGGCGTAGAAAAACCGGGAAATCTTGGAGCTATTTTAAGAAGTTGTGAAGCTTTTGGAGTAGATGCACTGATTGTTGCCGACGGAAAAACAGATTTTTACAACCCTAATGTGATCAGATCCAGTGTAGGATGTCTTTTCGGGATGGAAGTCTATCAGGCTGAAAATGAAGAAACATTGGAATTCCTTCAGAAAAACAGTTTCAATATCTATACTACACTCATGGATGAAAGTGCTGAAGATCTTTATAAGAGAGATTTCAAACAGCGTTCTGCGGTATTATTCGGTACAGAACATTCCGGATTGAGTGATTTCTGGATTGGGAAAGGAAAAAACACCTTAATTCCGATGGCAGGAAGTATTGATTCTTTGAACCTTAGTAATGCAGTAGCTATTACTTGCTACGAATCTTTGAAACAGAAGAAGGGTTAAATACTAGTCTTATTTGTACGACTCTTAGTTGCTATTATTAATCTAAGTTAGGGTTAAGGGATGTACAAGAAGTTGGAAGAGGGAGGCTGGAGGTGACTGTTAGTCTTATAATTTCTGTTAGTAATTGTAAAATGAATGAAATTACCCTTAAACAAAAATGAAAAAGTTGGGGAATAGCTATTGTTATGATCAAAATAACTTCCCTTTTCCTGCTCCCAGCTTCCCAACTTAGTTAAAACCTGCTATCCTTATCCCTAAATCAGGTTATTATTACAAATGAAATTGCTTCGCCTTCGGCTCGCAATGACTAAGCATAAAAAAACCGTTTCACTGGGTGAAACGGTTCTTTTATTGTTAAGCGTATGCTAGAATTATTTCTTAGCAGCATCTTTAGCAGCATCAGCAGCTCCTTTAGCAGCATCAGCAGCTCCTTTAGCAGCGTCAGCAGCTCCTTTAGCAGCATCTTTAGCAACTTCAGCACCAGCAGCAGTAGTAGCAGCAGCAGCATCTTTAGTAGCTTCTACAGCAGTAGTTGCAGCAGAATCAACAACTTTAGCAGCTGAATCAGAAACTACAGCAGCAGAATCAGCTACAGTAGCAGCAGCAGAATCAGTTGTACCTTCAGTAGCAGTAGCTTCAGTTTTTTTACAAGCAACTAGAGAGATTGCAGCGATAGCAGCTACGAATAATGACTTTTTCATAATAAATTAAATTTAATTTTGTTAATATTGTTTTATAAAATTTTCTTCTGTTCTGTTATTTGAACAAGACAAAGGTAGAGCAGTTAGAAAATTTGTTTATGAAAAATAATTGTAATACCTTTGTAAAATAGTTTTACAAAAAAACATAGCTGACAATCAACAATTTAATTATTTTTTGAAAAATTGACAGATTTAGATCTATTACACTTTGAACAGCTAAAAAAGGATGTTCAGGGTCAATACTTAAAAGAATATACCCCTTCGCAGGATGACATATCCAAGTGGAAGGGTATAGATATTATATATTTTCAGGAAGACCTTCGAAAAAAAGCGAAAGGAAACATCAGTGAAAAGTCATTTTACACTTACTTTAAAACTTCACCGGTTACTAAACTACCAAGAATAGACATGCTCAATTTATTGAGTATTTATGCGGGTTACGGCTCATGGTACGATTTCAAGAAACAGCATCTTTTTGCGGGTGAATTACTTCAGGAAAATGAAAATTTTGATGACGAAGATCTCGACGAAATTGAAAAAACAATTTCTGAAGCTCCTGAACTTCCAAAAATTGAAATTCAACCTAAAAAAGTCGAAATCAGGACCCCGGAAAACACTGATTTACAAAAATCAAACACTGAAAATCAACAAATTACACAAACCAAAGCAACAACAAATGAAACTGCAATTTCATCTGTCCCGCCTAAGAAAAATTTCTTCAAAAAGAATGCCTGGGCACTAGTTACTTTAGTTTTGATTACGATTACCGGTCTTTTAGGATTTAAAGATGTACTTTTTTCAAAAACTTACAAATATTGTTTCATCGATAAAGACAGAGGAGTTTCTGTAATCAATACCTTAGAAATAATGGTGGTGAAAGAAAATGAATCTCCATTGATGTATAAAATAAAACCAGGTGAGTGTTTTTATTATTCTACCAAGGATAAAAATTTAAAAATGCGAATCAGCGCTCCTTTCTATGAGCCTCTGGAAGTCAACAGAAACCTTGAGAACGCTCCTGAGGAAGAAAAAATAGAACTAAAGCCGGATGATTATAAAATGGCAGTCTATTATTTCTCTATTAAAGATATCAAGGGAGGAAATCCTGACGAACAGGTTGCACTTATTAAGCAAAAAAGAAATCAGCTGGAAAACCTGATCAGCAGTAACGCTGTGATCTACCAGGTGTATGATAATGATACTTATGGCATTGAAAGACTGGATAAGCAGAAGTATATCACTCTGGTAACAACTCCAACGACCTCTCTGAAAAACCTGAATGTAATAGAAATGAAAAAGGATAACAAAGGTAAAATTGTATCCATCAAATTTAAAATTGCTACCACAGATGAAAAGAATAAGTAATTTTTTAATTTTCACCGTGCTTCTGACTTTATTTATTGCCTGTAACAATAAAACCTCAGAGGTGAGCGACCTCGATAAACTACGAAACAGCAACAATGAAAAAAGCTATCCTGCCGTACAGATGGATAGTATGCAGGCGATTAATTCCATAACCAAACAAAAAGTTCAGGAACTTCTGGATCTGTCTACTTTATATCTTAGTGGAAACAGAAATACTGAAATAGATACCGTGATTTATTCACAAATGGAAAGTTATTTCCACAAACCGGATTCTCTGACCTTTAAAAGACTGTTAAAAGAGCTGGACAGTATGAAAGCAAAAACAGCCAAGGTGAGCAACCTGAATGTTTATAAAGAGTTCTATAAAAAAGATACATTAGACTACGCCAAGTTCAATGTGGAATATTTTGACAATAAAAATAAATCGTTGGGAAGTTTTGAAAAGAATGCACAATATATCCTGCTTTCTACTTCCAAGCTTAAAAAAGAATTTAAATTTTACTTTTTAGATTTTTATTCCAAACCGCTTAAGAAAGACAGTACTTCAGTAGCAGTAACCAAATAGTCCAGGGGAATATCATTTTCCCAGACATCATCTACATATTCATCGGGGTCAAAGTAATTGACTCCGATTTTTTTTGTCTCCTCAGATACATTTTGAAACAACCCGTCATAAAACCCCTTACCGTATCCTACTCTATTTCCTCTTTTGTCACAATACAACAAAGGTGTAATCACATAATGAAAGTATTTTTCCCCAGAATCTTCATTGGAAACAGGTTCTGAAATCCCCCAACTGTTGGTTTCAAAAACAGTGTCTTCAAAGATCTCAATATTGATAAGCTTATCTCCAACGATTTTAGGTACATAAACACGGATCTTTTGCGCTAAAAAATGTTGAATGAAGATTTGGGTATCAATTTCCTTTCTTGCCGGAATTGGAATAAAAACGTGTACTTTCTCTGATTCTTTTGGCTTGAAATATTGAAGGAAATTTTCAAAAATCTTCTCCGATAATAAGAAAGCCTCATCAGAAGACAAGGCTTTTCTTTTTTGGGTATATTTTTTTCTAAGCTCAGCTTTTAGCATAATTATTAAGTTATTTGAACTGAAATAATTGTTACCTGACAAGCTTTTGCAGCTTTATCGCTTATTTTGGATTATGCATTCTGCAAAATTCTGTACAGTTTATCAGACAAACGTACTCTGAATGGAAGTTCAAAAGTGATCTGATCTCCTGGCTTTGCAGTTTCGCAAGGACCTCCGTTAGCATAGATTTCAGTAATAGTAACTTCCTGTTCTCCTGTTGTTGGTCCTGAAATTAATACTTTATCTCCTACTGACAGATCTTTATTTTCAATTAAAAACTGTGCAATTTTTGATTTTGAATAGTAATGCTCTGCTTTTCCAATCAATTCTTTTTTAACAGCAATCTTTTGGCGGATATTTTTTGTTTCAGCTTTTGCTAAAGGCTTATCTGATAAATCTCCTGAGTTTTTGAATTTCAGCGCATCAGATTTTCCTTTTCTGAATACTTTATTTCCAACCTGCAGTCCTTTTCTCAATTTTACCTGCTCATCCCAAGGCAAATGGATGGTATCCAGACATTCTGTAGAACAGCAGTTTTCCATTGCCGCTTTACAATCATCACATTGGATAAACAATAGATGACAAGCGTCGTTTGCACAATTGGTATGGTTATCACAAGGTTTTCCACACTGGTGGCACTGTGCAATAATATCGTCTGTAATTCTCTCCCCTAAACGGTGGTCAAACACAAAGTTTTTACCGATAAACTTACTTTCTATCCCTTCTTCTTTGATCTGGCGTGTATATTCAATGATACCTCCTTCTAATTGGTAAACATTTTTGAAACCCTGATGTTTGAAATAAGCACTTGCTTTTTCACAACGAATCCCTCCTGTACAGTACATCAACAGGTTTTTATCTTCTTTAAAATCCTGTAACTGTTCGTTAATGATCGGTAAGCTTTCTCTGAAGTTTTCCACATCCGGAGTAATAGCTCCTTCAAAGTGTCCTACTTCACTTTCGTAGTGATTTCTGAAATCCACAACAATGGTGTTCGGGTCTTCCAATAAATTATTGAATTCCTGCGCTTTTAAGTGAATTCCTTTGTTGGTAACATCAAAAGTTTCGTCATTCAAACCGTCAGCAACAATTTTGTTTCTGACTTTTATGGTTAATTTTAAAAAAGAATAATTGTCCTGATCTACCGCTACGTTCAAACGGATTCCTTTCATGAAGTCATAGACTTCCAGCGTATCACGAAAAGCCTCAAACTGATCTGCAGGAACGCTCATCTGAGCATTGATTCCTTCTGTTGCAACATAAATACGGCCAAGTGCATCCAATGCGTTCCAGGCTATAAATAATTCGTCGCGAAATTTTTTGGGGTCTTCGATTTTGGCATACGCATAGAAAGACAAAGTAAGACGGTCTTTACCGGCTTCATCAATAAGTTGAGCTCTTTCTTCTGCGCTTAAGGTGTTATACAGTTGCATGCTATAAACGTTTTAAGTGAGAATAAAATTTTTGCAAAGATAATAATTTTTGAATTAAGTATCTTTATGACACAAATCACAAACAATAAGTAATGACCTGTCAGCAATGAAAAAACAGATTACTTTGTATCATGAGTCTGCCATATTTTCTTTAATTTTTTTTTAAGTTTTGTTAACTATGACATTAACAATTATGACATAAGGCATAAAATGATATAATAGCCGTTAAATTTTAGTTAAAATTGAAACATAGCATACTAATTGCTTACTTATTTAACATTAAATTTGTTTACTCAAAAACATAAAAAGAAAAATTAATTAATAAACAAGAAAGATATACAATGAAGAGTACTTTAAAAAAACTATTACCATTTGCAGTAGTTGGAGTCATTTCCGGAGCTACTACCGTTGGAGCTTTACAATATTTCGGACATAGCTCCAACAACGGAGATCAATCTTATTTCACAACGGCAGCACCCAATACTTCATTCGCAGGAATGAATACGGGGGCAGTAGGTGATGATTTTGTAAAAGCGGCTAAAACAACCGTTCCGGCTGTAGTTACCATTAAAAACTACCAAAGCAGAACAGCAAGCAGAGCTTCAGAACAGGATTTGTTTGACTTCTTTTTCGGAGATCCTTTCGGGGGAAGAGGCCAGCAGAGACAAAAGCAGCAACAAGCTCCTGATAATATGCCATCAGGAATGGGTTCTGGTGTAATCATCTCTCCGGACGGTTACATTATTTCCAACAACCACGTGGTAGCAGGTGCTAATAAACTGGAAGTTGTATTAAGCAACAAAAAATCATATATCGCAACATTGATTGGTACTGACCCTAATACGGACATCTCTTTACTGAAGATTGAAGAAAAAGGTCTTCCTTATCTGAATTTTGCAAATTCTGACAATATTGACGTGGGACAATGGGTACTTGCGGTAGGAAATCCATTGGGATTAAATTCTACGGTAACAGCAGGTATTGTTTCTGCAAAAGGAAGAGGTATCGGAATCTTGGGAAGCCAGGGAAAAGCTACTAATCCCATTGAAAGTTTCATTCAGACGGATGCTGCTATTAACCCGGGTAACTCAGGAGGAGCTTTGGTAAATACTAATGGAGAACTTATCGGGATTAACTCTGCGATTCAGTCTACTACAGGTTATTATCAGGGATATGGATTTGCAGTTCCTTCTAACTTAGCAAGAAAAATCGTTGAGGATATCAAGAAATTCGGAATTGTACAGAGAGGATTCCTTGGCGTTCAGTCTTTAGATCTTTCGAATGATCAATTGGTAACTTCTTACAACAAGCAGTTTAAAACAAATCTGAAAGTAGGTTCAGGAATTTATGTTACAGGATTTGGCGAAAACAGTGGTGCTGAAGATGCAGGTTTGAAAAAAGGAGATGTAATCACCAAAGTAGACAACTACGATATCACGGATTTTGCTGATCTTTCCATGTCTATCGGAAGCAAACGTCCTGGTGATAAAGTACAGGTAACCTATTCCAGAAATGGTAAAGAAGGTACTACTACTGTAACGCTTAGAGACCAGAAAGGAGGAACTTCTACAAGAACGAAAGCAGACCTTAGCGTAACGGAAAAAATAGGAGCTGAATTTGACCCTCTTACAGAGCGTTTCAAAACAGAATACGGACTGAATAGTGGTGTAGTTGCTAAAAACGTATCTGAGGGCAGCGAAATGGCTAAAATCGGAATCGTAGATAACTATATCATCATCGAAGTCAATGGCAAGCCGGTCAATTCACAGAAAGATGTTGAAAAGATCCTTGAGAAATATCAGGGGAATGTACAGGTGAAATTTGTGGACGACTACGGAAGAATTTATACTAAAGGATTCAAAATGCCTTAATCAGAAAACAAATTAGTTTTTCATATCAACAAAAAACGCTGCAGAGATCTGCAGCGTTTTTTTATTGTTTATTTAGACTTGTTCATTTTATCAGCAATACTTTTCTTTTTATTTCTTTCGTAGATCACTTCTACAATCTTACCTCCAATCCAGGAAAACGGAAAGAACGTAAGGAAGATCGAGATCTTATAGAATGTAGGATGGTAAGGAAAAATAATAACATCCAACATGGCAATAAAAAGCATAATAAAGCCAATCAGAATAGCATAGGCTACTTTAGCATATTTAACGATAATGGCTGTTGCAACTCCCCCTATGGTAGTTCCCAATCCGGAAATGAACAAAAGGAAGCCGAAAAATGCCTTATCATTTTTCATGCTGAAAAGAAACCTTTGCCAGTGCTCAAACGGAGCAAAAGCCTCAAAAGTTACCCATTGCGGAAAAGCCCTTATACCAAGAGTAATAATAAGTCCTGCAATACCAAGACCTATCAGAACCGCAATTGTATTTCTTATAAAGTTCATTAATCCTGATGTGCAATCATAGAAATTTCGATATCCACATTTTTAGGCAAACATGAAACCTGTACTGTTTCACGAGCTGGATAGCTTTCTGAATCTAAGTAAGATGCATAGATATCATTCATTACAGCAAAATCATCCATACTCTTAAGGAAGATAGTAGCCTTTACAACGTTTTTGAAAGTCATACCGGCTTCGGTAAGGATCGCTTCAAGATTTTTCATTACCTGGTGCGTTTCCTTTTCAATACCTTCTACCAATTTACCAGTTGCAGGATCTACAGGAATCTGTCCGGAGATATACAAAACTCCGTTGGCCATATTAGCTTGTGAATAAGGTCCGATAGCTGCAGGTGCATTAACTGTGTTGATTATTTGTTTCATAGCGGATATTTATTTTTTTCTATGGTTATATGTAATCACTATCTTCAATATTCGTTGGTTTTTGAATTCTGCCAACAGTGATTTCATTAGAATTTATTTTGCTTGCAAATATAAAATTTATATTGTCAAATGCCAATCTGATATTAGAAAGGTGCATTAGGCTGGGTAAAGCTTCTGTCTTTGTACTTCAGAGCATCACTTAAGATGTTGGCTTTGATCCCGATAAAGAAGTCATACACTTTATATTGTCCGAAAGGAACCCAGTTGAAATTGATCGTAAAACTTCGCTGATCTCTCGAGAAACCAATTCTTGTATACGCCAATTGTTTAGT
>CBFQYI010000002.1:0-31180 GCA_965720825.1 uncultured Chryseobacterium sp.
CTGGAAAATTAATAATTGACAAAGCTGGTGTAAGTCTTTCTCCGGAACAAATCACTATATTTAATTGCACAATACTATTATTTTAAACATCTCATGAAAAAACTGATCCTCGGTACTTTACTATGCCTCAGCGTCTCTATTTTTGCACAATCCAACAATTCAATGGCAGGTGTTTTACAAAACATAAAGAGTCATTCAAAAGTTGACCCTCAAGATAAGGTTGTTTATGATCTGATGGATGAGTTCTATCAAAAAAATCTTCAGGCCGACAATGATGAAGTGACTCCCGAGCTTACCCACAGAATTCAAAAAGCTGTTTCCGATCCTAATACCAAAAATATACACCTGCTTTATCTTCTTCTGATGTATCAGCAGCATATCAGCCAGACTGTAGCAGAAGGAAAAAATCCCAATCCAGTATTTCAGATTGAAACCATGCATCTTTTGGAAAGCGAAACAAAAGAAGTGTATGGAAAACTCCCGGCAATCATTTATATTTTTAAAGCGGAAGCATTAGATAGCGGCTCAAAAAAAGAAGAAGCACAAATTACGGTTGTAAACGGCTTAAAAGAATATCCGGATTCTATTCCTTTAAAAGTTTACAGTTATTTAAATACCAAAGATGAAACTTTAAGGCAGGATCTTATCAAAAATCATCCCCGTCACTGGATGGTACAGCAATTTGAAATAAAATAAAAAAATCCACAGACTTATCTGTGGATTTTTATTTATAATAGGCGCTAATAATTATTTTACTTCAACAAAATTATTCTCCATATTCACATCTGCAATTCTCTGGCTGAAATCAATCCCCAGAACAGATAATTGAGATTTTGTGTAAGGAATCGTAAGCGTATATTCTTTTTGAGTCCATGGCCAGTAAGGCATTGTTTTAAACTCTCCGTAGATATCTTTTTCTTTCCATGTATGAGTCATATTCATTGGAATCTGATAAGTGATTACTTTCTTATCCGTTGTCATCACTCCAAAATCAATAGGCATCGGAACCTGGCCATTGTTGACTAAAGTAATGGTGGTAGATTTTGCATCGTATTTTACATCCTTAATTCCGTAATCAATCGTCTTTGTTGTATTGATCCAATAGTTATGGAACCATTTCAGATCCATTCCTGAAACTTTCTGCGCAATGTGAAGAAAATCTCTGTCTGAAGGATGCTTCATACTCCATTGGTCATAATATTGTTTTAAGGTTTCTGCAAGATTTTGCTCCCCCATAATGTATCCAAGCTGCACCAGATACAACTCTCCTTTTACATAAGAAGCAAACGTATAAGAAGTCCCGTTATCATGGTGATCTCCTAACCAGACAGCCGGTTCTTCGATTCCTTTTTTAACAAATTTTCTGTAAGCATCTAATCTTTCCATAAAAGGGTTGGGCAGATCTTCAGGAAACAGCTGATACATCGTATACCCTTCTGCATAGCTTGTAAAACCTTCATCCATCCACGGACGTACAGATTCATTAGTAGCAAGCATCTGCTGATACCATGAGTGAGATCCTTCGTGAGCCATTAAGCCCATTAAATCTTTAACATTTTTAGCTTCTCCTAGAATCATGGTACACATTCCGTACTCCATTCCGCCATCTCCTCCCTGGATAAAAGCGTAAGTTGGATACACATATTTTCCAAAGTGGGCATTCATGATCTGGAAATACTTCGTGATATAAGGCTGAGATTCACCCCACGCCTTCGTTTTATCATTTTTCTGATAAACCAGATATACTTTCGGACCTTCCGGAACATTGAAGCTTTCTACAGAATAATCTCTGTCTGCGCTCCATGCAAAATCAAGAATATTTTTTGCTGTCCATTTCCAGATTGCCTTTTTATCTTTTTCTGTTTTTATTTTAGCATTGGCATCATAGCCTTTTACTTCTGTTGGATTTTCCAGAATTCCTCCTGCTCCTACCACATAATCCTTGTTGATTTTAATAGTAACATCAAAATCGGAGAACGGTGCATGGAATTCTCTGCCCAGATAATCAAAAGTTGCCCAGCCATCATAATCATACTCAGCAATTTTCGGATACCACTGGGTCATTGTCATATCCACTCCTTCTCTATTGTTTCTTCCGCTTCTTCTGATCTGCTGAGGTATTACAGAATCCCAATCCATGGTAAATGTAGTGGTAGAATTTGGTTTGATAGGTTCTGCCAGATATACTTTCATTATGGTTTCCTGAACTTCAAATTTCAGGCCTTTCCCATTTTGTTTAATCCAGTGAATATTCTGAGCACCTTCCTGATCTTTAGGAATGGAAGCAAGTCTTGAAATACCATCTTTCTGCAGCCTTCCATCACCATTTTTCCCTTGGGAAGCCACTCTCTGATCCATCATAGAATTAGGCTTGAAAGCATTCCAGTATAAGTGGAAATATACCACATTCAGCTCATCCGGAGAATTATTGGTGTATTCTAAAGTTTGTTTTCCCTGATAGGTAAATTTTTCAGCATTGACATCAATATCCATCTTGTACTTCGCAGCCTGCTGATAATAAGCCCCTTGCTGAGCCTGAAATTGTGAAATGATAAACGCAAAAATGATTGCAGCCGATTTTCTCATTTAAAATTTTATTTTTTCTAAAGGTAGGTAATTTAACTAAGACCCTCAAATAGGAGTTATTCTTAGGTTTTATTCTGTTTGTTATGGTTTTAGATGGATTTTAATCTGGATTGTTAAATTCCTTTTTCCACAAATGCTGCGAGCAGATTTCTTGAGAATATGAATGTGAAGATTTTTTTAACCACAGATAGCACAGATTTCCACAGATGATTGTGGATATCTTTATAGATTTTTTAAGAGCTTTTTGATTAAAGTAATCTGCCCCAGATGATAGTAGCAATGCTCGATCATTCCGTCGATATTTCTTCGGTAAGTTCCATATTTTTCATCAACGAAAACCTCATCAAGTTTGGAATCCGGCATTTGTTCCAATAACGCGGCAAACTTTTCAGAATCTGTCCAGAGTGTATTCAACAAACCTTCCCATTGTTGCTGAGATTCTATGGAAGGAATATCAAAACTGAATTTATCTTTGATCTCAAGATCTCCTCCTTCAAAGACATTGACAATTCCTGCAATATAATAATCAATGTGAAAAGTAAGCATCGCAATGGTATTTAAAGGATCTACTTTTGTTACCGCCTGTTCCCAACTCACGTCTGAAAGCTGATCTTTAAAATTCGTATTGGCGATCCAGAAACCATCCAGCAGAACCTCTCTGAATCTTTTGGCAAGTTGTGAAACTGAGCTCATGGATATTTTATTTATGTTTCCTAAAGATAGGATTTTATTTAAACACAAATCTCACCAATGAAAACCACTATTGTAAACACAATAAAATAGTGCAATTCGTGCAAATAAATTTGCGATATTCGTGTTTAACTAATTACAAAAAAACCTCAAATGCAAAATACATCTGAGGTTGATATTATAATAGTGAATTACAATTATTTTTTAGCAGAAGCTTCTTTCTTACCACTTCTTAAAATCTTTTCAAGAATTCTTAATGTGATCAGATACGTTGGTTTTACTCCTGTAAGACCTAACCCTCCTGAAGATAATGTACTTCCTGTTTCCAGTGGGTTATCCGATGCATAATAAGCATACATTACAAACAGATCCGGTGAAATATGATGTCTTATCTTAGAGGCTACCTGAATGGCCTTCTGGTAATGCGCTCCTTCCATTTCAAGACCAATTGCTTTCCATGAAGTATTCATAAAGTATAATAGAATATCTTTATTCTGAAGAGAAGTTCCCAATACCGTAATCATTGGTCCTTCAAAAGCTTTCAATTCATCATCTCTAAAATCTTCCAGTTTTAAAGCATTTTCAAAAGGATAGTTATCTGCAGTTCCTTCAAAAATATGAGAAGTAGGGATCATGATATCTCCTTTTTCTCCTGTAAGAATACCTGCCTTACCCATAATGGAAACAGATTTTACATGCATCATATACACTTCTCCCTTATGTTCAAAAGGTCTAAGTAATTCATCCATTACTTCGAAAGCCTGTTCTCCGAAAGCATAGTCAAAAACCATTACTACATCATCTCCTCCGAATTTGCAGTCTGCAAAAGGTGTATTCTTCAGATCTGTTTTGCTGAGGTCTATGATCTGAACATCGATATTACTTCCACTCTTGTCTGCAATATGGATCATTCCTTCCTCCAAGGCATATTTTGAAACTTTATCACGAAGCTCTTTTTTGTTCGAAATCTCTTCATACAGTTTATAATCCACTTCATGATGCTGTTTCTTTTTAAGGGCATTATTAGCATACAGCATATTTTTCACCGAGTGCATATTAGCAGAAATAATATGAAGCGGACGCATATGAAGATTATTTTCAAATAAAACGTCTTTCACTTTGTTCGCCCATTTTTCTCCAAAATAGTGGTGACCTACTCTTTCTTTTAATATAGAACTGAAATGAATTTCTCTTTCTCTGCTTCCTTTTGCGTCATCAAGACTTACTTTTGCCAAGTTGTAAATGATTTTGAACAGACGGTCAGGGTTATGATCATCTCCAAAAGTATTATAAGCTCTTAAAGTCTCATCAAAAGATCTTCCTATTAAAGAAGAAAGATGAATAAGTGCTACTTCTTTTTCTTTTCTGCTGTATTTCTTTTCACCCTTCACCACTTCTTCAATAATTTTGAAGGCACGTGTCGGCTTCCAGTTTTCGTCCTGGATGAATGCCAGATTACGGATTTTGTCAGCTTCTATAAAAAGGAAGGTAAGGTGGGTAAGAATGTCATAAATTTCGGAACGGCCCAAAAGAACCTCAATATTCATCTGGTGTTCGTCTATTCTATAACAGTTTCTTCTTCTTTTCTTGGGAACAATAGGTTCGAAACTTCCTTTATCAAACCCTTCATCAGATGTAAGATGAATAAAAGCGCATTCTTCAATTCCTTCCGGAAGTCTGTCCAGTACATACATCAAACCGTCAAGTTCCAATTTACTTGGAATATTCATGGTTCCGTAAATTTCGGGATTGATGGTCTTTAACAAACTTCTGATACTCTCTCCTGAAACTCCGCCCGGCTTGAAAAATCCTCTATAAAATAGGTGTCTCATAGAGATGTATAGTCTTTCAATAGCCTCTGTGGTTTCTCTTGCTCTAGAATTTGTCATAAAATAAATTTCACACAAATATACAAAATCTTTGCCCACTTTATTTTAACTGTCTTTTAATAAGTGCCTTAATCTCGTATAATTATTGTAAATTGTACTCCATATAGCACATTTATATTTCTACCTTAGAAAACGGGCTCAGAATCTCATGTTTTAAACAATAAATCAAAAAGCACCCCGTTCAAAAAACGCCAAACACCTGTTTAAATTATATAAATTTTCAAAACACCCCTATTTTTTTTAGGGTTAAAATGTTTTCAATTCATTTTTTTTGTAAATTTGCCCTGTAAAAAATCAACCCAATTATGTCAACCTTAAGATTCAAAGCATTAGAAACCCTTCCATTTAAGGATTTCAGAAAAGACAACTCTGTTGAGATCCCTGCGAAATTATCAGAGCTGTTCTGTAAAAATGTTTTCTCAGAAGAAACTATGAGAGAATATTTAACGAAAGAAGCATTCGGTTCTATCATGGATGCTATTAAAAAAGGAACTAAAATCCAGAGACATATCGCAGATCAGGTAGCTGTAGCAATGAAAGACTGGGCGATGAGCAAAGGTGTAACACACTATACTCACTGGTTTCAGCCTTTAACGGGTACTACTGCAGAAAAGCACGATTCTTTCTTTACACCAATTGAAGGAGGAAGAGCGATCGAAAGATTCAGCGGAAACATGCTTATCCAACAGGAACCAGACGCATCGTCTTTCCCTAACGGAGGTATCAGAAATACTTTTGAAGCAAGAGGTTATACAGCTTGGGATCCTACATCTCCGGCATTCATTATGGGAACTACGCTATGTATTCCTTCCATCTTTATCTCTTATACAGGAGAAACTCTGGATTACAAAGCACCACTTTTGAGAGCTTTGAACGCTGTAGATGAAGCTGCAACGAATGTAATGCAGTATTTTGACAAAAATGTAACGAAGGTAACTCCTACTTTGGGTTGGGAGCAGGAATATTTCCTAGTTGATTCAGCATTATATCAATCCCGTCCGGATCTTGTACTAACAGGTAAGACGTTATTAGGACACTCTCCTGCAAAAGGACAGCAATTGGATGACCACTATTTCGGTTCTATTCCTACAAGAGTAATGAACTTCATGAAAGAGTTGGAAATCGAATGTATGAAATTGGGTATCCCTGCAACAACAAGACATAACGAGGTGGCTCCAAACCAGTTTGAGCTTGCACCAATGTTTGAAGAAGTGAACGTTGCTGTAGACCACAACTCTTTGTTGATGGACATTATGGCCAGAGTAGCTCACAAGCACCACTTCCACATTCTTTTCCACGAAAAACCATTCGCTGGAGTAAACGGAAGCGGAAAACACAACAACTGGTCTTTAGCAACAGATACTGGTGAAAACCTACTAAGCCCAGGAAAGAATCCAAAGAAAAACTTACAGTTCTTAACATTCTTTGTTAACACCATTAAAGCAGTTTATGAATATGCAGATCTTTTAAGAGCAAGTATCGCTTCTGCAAGCAATGACCACAGACTTGGTGCTAATGAAGCTCCACCGGCAATCATTTCCGTATTCATCGGAAGTCAGTTGTTTAGCGTATTGGAGGAACTTGAAAAAGTAACGAACGGAAAATTATCTCCGGAAGAGAAAACAGAATTAAAATTAAATGTAGTTGGAAAGATTCCTGAAATTTTGTTAGATAATACTGACAGAAACAGAACTTCTCCTTTTGCATTTACAGGAAATAAATTTGAGATCAGAGCAGTAGGTTCTTCTGCAAACTGCGCAGAGTCTATGACGGTAATGAACACTATTGCTGCTAAACAACTTAATGACTTCAAGAAAGAAGTGGATGCTTTAATTGAAACAGTTCTTAAGAAGGATGAAGCGATCTTCAACGTATTGAGAGAATACATCAAGCAGTGTAAAAGCATTATGTTTGAAGGAGACGGATATTCTGATGACTGGGCAAAAGAAGCTAAGAAAAGAGGATTAAACAACCTTAAGACAACTCCTGAAGCTTTAAAACAGGAAATGGATAAGAAGTTCTTAGACCTGTATGAAGAAATGGGAATTTTCAACCACAGAGAAGTTGAGGCAAGAAACGAAATCAAATTAGAGAAATACTCTACAGTAATTGATATTGAATCAAGAGTATTAGGCGATATCGCAAGAAACCACATCATCCCTTCTGCATTAAATTATCAGAACAGATTAATTGAAAATGTAAAAGGTCTTAAAGAAATCTTTGGTGATAAAGAGTTCAAATCTTTGGCAAAAGAACAAATGAGTTTAATAACAAGCATTTCTGAAAATGTTTCTAAAATTAAGCTTGGTGTTGAAGAACTTTTAAAAGCCAGAGAAGCAGCAAAAGGTATTTCAGACAGCCAGAAACAGGCAGAAAGCTATTGTAATAAAGTAAAACCATTATTCGACCCGATCAGAGAAGCTTCTGACGCATTGGAAATGATGGTGGACGATGAGCTTTGGCCGATGACAAAATACAGAGAAATGTTGTTTACAAAATAACGTCCTGTAAAGTTCCATATTAGTTTAAATTCCTCGGTTTTCCGGGGAATTTTTTTGTTTTGTTAACAGCCCTGAAAATTAGAGTTTTAAATCACAAATCCTGATATCTAGAAGAAAATCGATTGAGTTTGTTAAAGAATCTTAATAAAAAAAACCGCACACTTACCAAAAACAGGCTGTTGCGGTTTATTTTTCTTTAACATATGTAAATTATATGTTAAAATGTGTTAAAATAAGATCCTGACAATTATCATATCAGGGGTCTTTTGCTCGGAATCTCTACTTTTGTAATGCTTTTGAAAATAAATATTCCTTTTTAACACGGATAATCAAATATATATGAAGAAAAGAGTTTTGTTTTATTTAGTTGCTTTAGTTACTACAGTTTCTTTGCAATCGTGTGCTACAAATTATGTGGTTTCAAAACCAGCAACTTACACAAAAGAATACAAAACAGATGCCAAACTAGCTTCTATAGATAACAAAAAAATGGAGCAGGATAAGCAAAAACTTATCGACTCTTTCCTTGCTGAAAAGGCTGCATCTATCGCTAGTGCTAAAAAAGCAGTTAAGAATTCTGAGATTGCCAAAGTAATCAAACATAATAAAACCATTGACGGTATCCTTGAAGAAGCTGAAACATACCTTGGGACTCCTTACAGATATGGAGGAACAACCAGAAACGGTATAGATTGTTCAGCTTTTGTTCTTTCTGTATTCGGAGCAGCAGCAGGCCTTAGCTTACCTAGAGTAGCAGCTTCTCAGGCTCAGGAAGGGGAAAGAATTGAAAAAGGAGAGCTACAGAAAGGAGACTTAATCTTCTTTTCTCACGGAAGAAGAATTTCTCACGTAGGTATTGTAGAAAGTGTTTCTGAAGAGGGTGAGATTAAGTTTATCCACGCAGCAACATCAAAAGGAGTAATGATTTCTTCACTGAATGATTCTTATTGGGGACCTAAGTTCAGATTCGCTAAGAGAGTGATCAACGAAGAAGGAGAAGCTTACAATAACTTAGCAGCTACTACTCTTGCTACACCCGCAAATTTTTAATTTTATAAATAATTGATTAAAATAATGAAGCCATCAGATTCTGATGGCTTTTTTATATGTGTTATTTGGATTAAGTTTCGGCTGAAGCCAATATGGAATATATATTTAAATAAAAAGCGGGTTAAAACCCACTCCTATTGATTCAATATTGATATTTTAATATGCAATCATTACACGGCTGAAGATATCAGCTGTTCTTATCAATTTCAATATCTAATTTATACAACAGCCCGTAGATTTCGGAAAGTGAAAATCTGGCCTTTTTAAGCTTATTTAAAGCCGGATCTATCGAATAGTTAACCGAGGTTCGGAAATCTGCCTTTTCGAGGTTTGTAGCGTCAAAAACAGCGCCTGACAGATCACAGCTATTAAAGACTGCATTTGATAAATCGCATTCACTAAAATCTACCTCAATTAATTTGCAGTTTTTAAAAACTGTTTTCTTAATGGATGTCTGATAAAAAACTGAATTATTCAAAGAACTTCCATCAAATTTGAAAGAGAGTCCGAATGCGTTACATTCATTGAACTGAAGCCCGAACATTTTACATTCTTTGAAAACAACTTCATGAAAAGCTGTTTTTATCAATTTTGCCATGCTGAGATTACATTCAATAAACTCACAATCTGTAAAGCTGAAACCGGATAGATTTCCGTATTCAAAATTACAGTTTCTAAACGTACAGTTTTCGTACTCACTTTTTTCTAAAGGAAATTGCGTGAAATCTTTGTTCTCGAAATCTTCGTCTGAGAAATAGGATTGTTTCATAAAAAATGTGTTGATGAAGTTGATTTTGAAAACGAATGGTCAGCAGAACAATGATAAACTTCCATCATCCAGCTTCCAACCTCCTTCTTTTACACCAAACTATTCTTATCCGAATAATTAAGCTTAAAGAAAATAAAAGTCATCATCGAGAAAGCCAATAAAGAACTTCCTCCATAACTGAAATACGGAAGAGGAATCCCAACGGTAGGGAAAAGCCCCATAACCATCCCTAAATTGATTGAAAAGTGCATCAGCAGAATAGAGGCAAAGCAATATCCGAATACCCTGTTAAAAGTAGACTTCTGCTGTTCTGCCAGATAATAGATTCTTCCGATATAGACCATGTAACACAGGATAAGAACTGCACTTCCTACAAAGCCCCATTCCTCTCCTACTGTACAAAAGATATAATCGGTTTCCTGCTCCGGCACAAATTTTCCTTGGGTAACTGATCCTTCACGATATCCCTTTCCCCAAATTCCACCAGATCCGATGGCAGTTTTTGAATATAATAAGTTGTATCCTGAAGTATCTCTAAACGCTTTTTCACCCTTATAAAGAACCTCAATTCTTTCTCTCTGGTGCTTAGGTAGTTTTTCTAAAATATAAGGAGATCCGAAAGCCAGCCCGCAAAGCAAAAGAACAGAACCTGTAATTCCTGAAATAGAAATCACATCCCATGACATTCTATGGTAATTCATAGCAATCAGAACACCTGCAATTACTAAAACAGCGATCGCAACATAAATGGGAGGAATAGCCAGTGAGATCAGAAAAACTCCGGCAAAAATAAATCCTATACCGAATAAAAGCCCACTCAATCCTTCTCTATATAATGCAATGAAAAATGCAATGAACACAAGCATAGAACCTACATCCGGAATAGCCAGAACGACTGCCGCGGGAATCCCTATAATAGCAAGGGAAGTCCAGATAGATTTTTTATTTTTAATATTAAAATCCGGGCTTGAAACAAAATTGGCCAACATCAAAGCGGTACCTATCTTTGCAAATTCAACGGGTTGCATGGTAAAACTTCCAAACTTATACCAGTTCTTCTGGCCCAGAATTTCTTTACCAAACGGGAAAAGGCCTATCAACAATAACACTCCTCCAATGTAAATAATACCGGCCATATTCTCAAAGAATTTGCTTCTCCCCACAAATATAATAAGCCCGACAAACACAGAAATGCAGAAAAAAGCCAGCTGTTTTTCCCCTAATTTCTGGTCAACACTGTAAATATTTGCAATAGCAAAAATGCAAAGCAGGAAATACAGCCCAAGGCCCAGTTTATCTATTCCTTCTGTCCATTTCATTGCTTTACAGGTTTTTTAGCAGTGTTATTTTTTTTAGTTTCCTCTTCTATTTTCTTTTGTAGCTTAGCCTTTTGTTGTTTTACCAGTTCCAGACTATCCTTTATTCTTTTTTGTTTAATTGAATCAGGTTTGGGATCAACATATAATCCTTTACGTTTCAAATCTGCAATCCATTGTCTTTTATATTCAGGCATGAAACTCGAGGTGATCATTTTTTTGTAAAGATTTTCTCTCTTCAAATCACCGGTAATATATTTTTCGGCAATTACTGTACATGCCGGTCCTGCCCATGTAGCTCCAAATCCTGCATGTTCCATTACTGCTACTACTACAATTTTGGGTTTATCAGCAGGAGCAATCAATACAAAAATAGAATTATCCTTCCCTTGCGGCACCTGTGCAGTTCCTGTTTTGGCTAATTGCGTAAAGTCATTGGATTTCAATCCTCTTGCCGTTCCTCTCAACACTACAGCTTCCATACCTTTCAATACCGGTTCGAAATGTTTCGGATCTACCAAAGTCTGATGTTTCACCTTAAATCTCGGATCAGGATTAGGTTTTCCATCAATTCCTTTTACAATATGAGGTGTATAATACCATCCTTTATTAGCAATTGCAGCTACATAATTAGCCAGCTGAATAGGAGTTACCAAAACATCTCCCTGTCCCATTCCATTATAAATAGCACCGGTGGACATTTCATCCCAGTTTTTAAAATCAGTTCTCTGAGAACCGCTTGCCTTCATGATGGCTTTAAATCTTTTTTCGTAAAAATCTCCTGAAGGTATTCTACCCCTTGCTCCAACGGCAAAGTCGTTATTTAAAAACTCTCCCACTCCAAAACTGCTCATGATTTTTTTCCATTCATCAACACCTTTTGAAGGGTTTCCCGGATATTTTTTGATAATGGCAATAAAGGCATAAGTGAAAAAACAGTTACTGGAAACCTGAATGGAAGGAATAAGCGGATCTGCTCCACCATGACCTTTAATTCTTTTCCCTTTATAGAAGAATCCTCCTCCACAAGGGAAGATCGTTTTTTCATCCATTACTCCCATCTGCATTGCAGCCAGAGCAGTCAACAATTTGAAAGTTGATCCCGGAGGGTATCCCGCCTGTAAAGAACGATCAAAAGTAGGTTTATTTTCGTAAAGCGTATCTTTTGAAAGGGCGTATAAGTTTTTTGATTTATAAGGACCCGTAAAAAGGTTTGGATCAATGTCTGGTCCGGTTGCAGCAACAAGTACTTCTCCGTTATTAGGATCTAAAGCTACAATTGCTCCGTGTTTGTTGACCAGCATTTCTTCTGCCGTTCTCTGAAGGTCGTAATCAATGGTTAAGGTAATATCTTTACCCGTAATCACATCTTTATCCAAAGATCCGTTTTTATAGGAACCGATATTTCTGAGTCTGATATCTTTCTGGATATATTTCACTCCTTTTACTCCGCGGAGTTCTTTTTCGTAGGATTTTTCAACCCCTGTTTTTCCAATGAAATCTCCCGGTAAATAGTAGATAGAATCTTTTTTAATATCTCTTTCATTCACCTCACTGGTATACCCAAGAAGGTTTCCGGATGTGGAAACTTCGTACTGACGCTGCGGTCTTGATACAATATTAAACGCGGGATACTTAAAAATAATTTCCTGAACTCTTGCAATATCTTCTCTGCTGAGGTCTTTAATGAAAGTCATCGGGGTCAGCTTAGAATAATATTTTTCTTTTTTGATCACATTGATTTTATTGATAAAATCCTGTTTTGTAATTTTCATTAAACTACAAAACGCCAATGTATCAAAGTCAGGTTTCATTAAAGCCTGAGTAAAAGAAATTTCATAAGCAGGCTGGTTACCCACCATTATTTTACCATTTCTATCAAAAATAACCCCACGCTGTGGAATAACATATTCAGTTTTAATAGATGTATTGGCAGCATTCAATGCATAACGGTCTGTAAACAACTGCAAATAAGCAAGCCTCACCACAAAAATAAGGGCGATAACAACGAGGATGGAAAAAATTTTTAAATAACGTGTGTTCAAACTTTTTGTTTGATTTTAAATATTAATGCGTAGATGACTATAAAGATAAATGAAATTACACTTGTCACCAACACATTAAATAATATTTCAAAAAACCTGCTAAACTTAAAGAACTCGATATACTGTACTAAAAGCTGATGCAGGAAAATACTTGAAAATAAAAACAGCAAAAACTGCGCCCATTGAAGGGACTGGAATGAGAAAAAGTCCGTAGACGTATCTGTAGAAGTCCTGAAGATCAACGTTCTGAAATAGGCAATTAACGTTGTTGCAAATGCATTGATCCCCCAGGAATAGAGGAAACCATCAATAGACAGCCCTATTAAAAAGCTCAATGCCAGGAACTGAAATTTATTTCTGAAAAATGGATAGAACATGACAAACACAGGATATAATACCGGAGTATATTTCCCGAAAAGCGTAATCCTGTTCAATACAAATATTTGTAATGCAACAAGAAAGATCATGATCAATATATCGGTTAATAAAGTCCTGCTAATCATTTTCCTTTTTTATTACAGCTTGCATAGTATCCTGAATCTTCTGCACTTCTGCTTTCTTAAGATTCTTCACTACATACACTTTATTCAACGCTCCCATTTTTTCACTTAGCTCTACGGAAATATCCCAGAAGCCAGTTTTATTGTCTACAGAGTATCCTGCAATAGTACCAATGGTTACTCCTTTAGGGAAAATAGCAGATTTACCATCTGTCACAACAGTATCACCTACTTTCAATGCAACATATTTTGGAATATCCGCCAGGTGCATCACTCTGGAGTTATCTCCATTCCATGTTAAAGTACCAAAATACCCTGAGTTTTTAAGTGCTGCATTAATTCTGATCTTGTTGACACTTAAGACCGACTGAACCAATGCATAACTGTCTGTAGAATTAATTACAATTCCCGCAATACCTCTTGGCGCCATTACTCCCATTTGAGGAAAGACTCCATCTCTACGACCACGGTTGATTGTAAAATAGTTGTTTCTTCTGTTGATACTGTTGAAAACAATCTCTCCATCAACAAAAGTATAGATCTGCCCACCACCAATGGTATCATGAACTCTTTTGAAAACAGGATTTTTTTCTCCGTCTTTTCCATAGAGCTCAGTCATAAGGGCTTTATTCTGAACGACAAGATCATCATTGATCTGTTTTAGCTTCAGATAAGAAACTCCTTCATCAATATATCCGGAAACCCAGGAATTGAACGCAGCCGTTTGGCCTGCTATCCAGGATTTCTGCATGGCATTTCTTGAGAATATCAAAACCAGAGCAATAATTTGCAGGAATATAAAGAAGACGAAAAGAGTATTCTTCGAAAATAATCTCAGCAAAAATCCCATTCAGATATAAAGTCGTAAAAAGTTAAAATTATTTAATTAAGAAATTGAACTTATCCATATTCTTAAGCGCAATACCTGTTCCGCGAACTACAGCTCTCAACGGATCTTCAGCCACAAATACGGGAAGACCTGTTTTTTTGTGAATTCTGTCCGCAAGACCTCTTAATAATGCACCTCCTCCAGCTAGATAAATACCTGTTTTGTAGATATCAGCCGCCAATTCCGGTGGTGTAAGAGATAAAGTTTCCATTACGGCATCTTCAATTCTGATGATCGATTTGTCTAATGCACGTGCAATCTCTTTGTATCCAACCATAATTTCTTTTGGCTTCCCTGTAATAAGGTCTCTACCTTGTACCGGGATGTCTTCGATATCTACATCAAGATCTTCTACTGCAGAACCTACTTCAATTTTGATTCTTTCAGCGGTTCTTTCTCCGATATAAAGGTTATGGTGAGTTCTTAAGTAATAAGCAATATCATTCGTAAATACGTCTCCCGCAATCTTCACAGATTTATCACAAACGATACCTCCTAAAGCTACAACAGCAATCTCCGTAGTACCACCACCTATATCGATGATCATATTTCCTTCAGGTTTTTGAACGTCAATCCCTACCCCAATTGCAGCTGCCATTGGTTCGTAGATCAATCTTACTTCTTTTGCGTTTACTTTCTGAGCAGAATCTCTTACCGCTCTTTTTTCAACTTCAGTAATACCAGAAGGGATACAGATTACAATTCGTAATGCTGGTTGAATGAATTTACCTTTGATTCCGGGAATTTTCTTGATAAATTCCTTGATCATATGTTCAGAAGCGTGGAAATCAGCAATAACCCCATCTTTCAAAGGACGGATGGTTTTGATATCCTCGTGAGTTTTACCTTGCATATGCTTAGCCTGTTCCCCTACAGCAATGGGTTTACCCGTAGAACGTTCAATTGCAACAATTGACGGTTGATCTATAACAATTTTATTATTATGGATAATAAGGGTATTAGCCGTTCCCAGGTCTATCGCAATTTCTTGCGTAAACATATCAAATAAACTCATATTTTTCTTCTGATTTTAAGATTACAAAGATATAAATTTAAGACTACTAAAGAAATTTCACACCAACTTAATTTGGTTAAAATTTTATTAAAATTTATAATTCTTTATTAACTTTCAATTTAGACATTTACAGAGTTTGATTTCAACTAAAATTAATGGGATGTTAAAAGAGCAAAAAAGGGAAATTACAAAAGGGTAAAAAGACTTTGAAAGCACAGTATTGAAGACTAAAATAAAAAACTAAAAACATCAGCAATTCTTTTCCAACAGGTGATTTTATCATTTTACAGTCTTGTCTTTCTGCCGAAAACACCTTTTCTTCCCTTTTATAGTTTTTTACGATAATTATCATATACACTATCTGAGAGAGGTTAATTAAAAAAATCGTAAATTTGCGACTGCTTATGTTACAGTATTCCAACATTCATCGAACGTCAAATTTTGCCGTGCTTTCAATAAGCTACGAGAAAGCCGACGTAGAAACGAGAGGAAAGTTTGCATTCTTTGATGAGAACATCAAAAACTTTGTTTCCAGAGTCCATCAGGAAGATCTGGGTGATGCATTTGTGGTTTCCACCTGTAACAGGACCGAAATCTATACCACTTCTCCCAATTATCTTTTAGTAGCTGAAGAGTATTGCAAAACCATTGGAGTACAACTTACCGATTTTCTTCAGTTCGCCAATATTCTTACCAAAGAGGAAGCTTTGATTCATCTTTTCAGAGTAGCGGCAGGTCTTGAAAGTCAGATTATCGGAGACTTTGAAATTATCGGGCAAATTAAAAAAGCATACAGCCGTTTCAAAAAAGAAAGACAGAATTCTAATCCTTATCTGGAAAGAGCTATCAATGCAGCTATTCAGATTTCGAAAAGAATAAAAAATGAAACCGGCATTTCCAATGGAGCAGCTTCTGTTTCCTATGCTGCAGTTCATTATATTTTAAATAGCCAGAAAAGAATTACTGAAAAAAACATTCTTCTTTTGGGTGTAGGTGAAATAGGACAGAATACCGTTGAAAATCTGGTAAAACATGTCTATCAGCCGAAAATTAAAATAGCCAACAGAACTCAGGAGAAAGCTGAAAAGATTTCCCAGAAATATAATATTCCTCACGTTGATTATTCTGATTTTGACCAGGAATTAAAAAATACAGATATTCTTATTGTGGCAACAGGAGCCAAGCATCCTATTGTCAACCAGTCTCATTTCCCGAATGGAAAGGAAACACTGATCATTGATCTTTCTATTCCTCATAACGTTGAAAAGAATGTTACCGAAAACAAAAACGTAACCCTGATTGACGTAGATGAACTTTCAAAGCAAATTCAGGAAACGATTCAACAGCGAGAAAGAGAAATCCCAAAAGCTGAAAAAATCATTAAAGAACTGATGAAAGACTTTATTGAGTGGGAGAAAAAGAGAAAGCTGGCACCCAATATTCATCATTTCAAAGCTGTTCTAAAGAACATGGAACGTAATGAAATGCATAATTTCTATAAAAAGAATAAATACATAAACATCACGGACATGGAACTTTCTGACAAAATGATCCAGAAAATCACCAACCGTTTTGCAAAATATATCATCGATAATCCTTTAAAAGCCGAAGAAATTAGTAAATTAATGCACGAAATATTAGTTGAACAACCAAACAACGAATTCAATGAAAAGCATTAGAATCGGAACGAGAAATTCCGCACTTGCACTTTGGCAGGCTAGAGAGGTTGCGAGGCACCTTCAGAACAACAATTATTTAACGGAAATTGTTCCTATCGTTTCTTCTGGCGATAAGAACCTCAATCAACCACTTTATTCTTTAGGAATTACCGGGGTTTTCACGAGAGACCTTGATATTGCCTTACTGAATGATGAGATTGATATTGCCGTACATTCTTTAAAAGACGTTCCCACTCAATTGCCTCAAAATATTGAGATGATCGCTTATCTGGAAAGAGATTATCCACAGGACATTCTGATCAGAAAAGAATCTGCAAGGAATAAAGAATTCCATGAACTTAAACTTGCGACCAGCAGTTTGAGAAGGAGAGCTTTCTGGCTGAGAAATTATCCGACTACTGATTTTTCGGATATCCGTGGAAATATTCAAACCAGACTTCAAAAACTTGAAGACGGAGATTTTGATGCTACCATTTTATCTTTGGCAGGCATCAAAAGAATGAAAATGGAAATTGATTACGAAATGCTTCCATTAATGATTTGCGCTCCTTCTCAAGGTGTAATTTCCGTAGCCGGACATACTGACAAACCGGAAATCAATGAGATCGTAAGCCAGATCAACCACAAGCAGACTCAGATCTGTGTGGAAATTGAAAGAAACTTCCTTAGTACTTTAGAAGGAGGCTGTACTGCACCTATCGGAGCTTTTGCAGAAATCATCGGCGATCAGATCCGTTTTAAAGCAGCACTTTGCTCTCTGGATGGGAAAAACTGCATTGCTGTGGATGAAAACTTTGTGTATACTCCAACCGAGAATTTTGGAGAAAAGTTTGCAAAAGTTGTTCTTGAAAACGGAGGAAAAGAACTAATGGCAGAAATCAAAAGCCAGATCTGATAGTTCAGACAGTAAATTCCTTTAGCCACACTTTTTCATCTTCTTAATTTTACAGACATGAAAATCTTATTTACCAAAAATATAGACCAGACAATTATATCCAAAGAATTAGGAGAGGGTATTTTGGTTGACTGTGTTGAGGTAATTAAGACCAAACCTATCATGATCAATCCTTTTGAGCTGAAAAACTATTCTCTGATTTTCACCAGTGTCAATGGAGTTGCTTCTTTTTTTAAAAACAGGTTTAAACCCAATGAAAATTTTACAGCCAAAAACTACAACAAGATCTATTGCGTAGGTGAAAAGACCAAAAGAGAGCTGAGGAAACATGGTTTTGGGACATTTAAGGTACTGAAAAATGCTGAAACTCTTTCCAGATTCATCATCGGAAAATGCCAGCACGAGCAGTTCCTGCATTTCTGCGGCAATCTTGCCATTAATGTTCTGGACAAAGACCTTCCGTTACAAAACATTAAGTACAAAAAAGTTACAATTTATAATACTGAGGAAATCAATCCTGTAATAACTGAAAAATATCATGCTGCAGTATTTTTTAGTCCGAGCGGAGTTCGTAGTTTTGCAAGGCGAAATTCTCTGGAGGGCATGAAGCTTTTTTCAATTGGCGAAACCACTTCCGGTGAGCTGAGAAATTATACGCAGGAAGAAATTTTTACTTCTGAAGAAAATACACTGATATCCATCTTTGCATTGATCAGGAAAGAAATCGGAAGTAGAATTTAGAATATCTGTTACCGAAATATTGCCGGTAATATTAGTTACAATAGATTATGATAAAAAACGACCTATATTTAAAAGCACTTCGCGGAGAAACCGTTGAAAGACCTCCTGTCTGGATGATGAGGCAGGCTGGAAGATATCTGCCGGAATTCATTGCTTTAAGAGATCAGTATGATTTCTTTACAAGATGTCAGACCCCAGAGCTTGCTGCTGAGATCACTTTACAGCCTATCCGCAGATTTCCTTTGGATGCCGCGATTCTGTTTTCTGATATCCTGGTAGTTCCACAGGCCATGGGAATTGATTTCAAAATGAAAGAATCTGTAGGCCCATGGTTAGATACTCCTATCAGAACAATGGAGCAGGTTCAGAATATTGAAACTCCGGATGTGAATGACACTTTAGGTTACGTTTTTGATGCTATTGAACTTACTCTTCAGAAGCTGGACAATGATATTCCATTGATTGGTTTTGCCGGTTCTCCATGGACCATTCTTTGTTACTGTATAGAAGGAAAAGGAAGTAAAGCTTTTGATATTGCAAAATCTTTCTGTTTCCAACAGCCTGAAGCAGCACATTTATTATTACAAAAGATCACAGATACTACAATTGCTTATTTAAAGAGAAAAGTAGAAAAGGGTGTTTCTGCTGTACAGGTTTTTGATTCCTGGGGAGGAATGCTTTCTCCTACGGATTATCAGGAATTCTCATGGCAATATATCAACCAGATTGTTGAAGCATTAAGCCCGCTTACTCATGTTGTGGTATTTGGAAAAGGATGCTGGTTTGCCCTGGAAGATATGACGATGTCTAAGGCTTCTGCTCTTGGAGTAGACTGGACTATTAAGCCGGAATTCGCTAGAACTTTAACGAACCATACAATGACGCTACAGGGGAATTTTGATCCTGCAAGACTTCATTCAACCCCTGAAACTATTAAGAAAATGGTGAATGAAATGATCAACCGTTTTGGAAAAGACAGATACATTGCTAATTTAGGTCACGGAATTCTACCAAATGTTCCTGTTGAAAATGCTGAAGCATTTATCAGAGCAGTGGTTGACTGGAAACCGAATGTATAAGATTATTCTCTTAAGAAAACATACAAGCCCTGTTATTAAAAAACAGGGCTTTTTTATGATCAATAATTTTCTAACGATCTTTTATTTATTTCTTTATATTTGATTACGAACACTTTAAATCATTATTATGAAAAAATTAAACAAAGAAAAATTGAAAACCATTGTAGCCGGAGGAGAAATTTGCCTTGAGTGTGCCATCGGATACTATCAGGTCATTGTTGATGGCCGATGCTACTGCGTTCCAATGGACTAATAAAAAAAGCAGCTTAATAGCTGCTTTTTAATTTATATAGCAAAGATATTGATTAACTCAACATTCTTTGTGCTTTCTTCACTCCTTCTACAAGAATATCAATTTCTGCAAAAGTATTATACACTGCGAAACTTGCTCTTACAGTTCCTGCAATATTAAAGAAGTTCATAATAGGTTGCGTACAATGGTGTCCTGTTCTTACAGCGATTCCCATTTTGTCAAGAATCATTCCTACATCTGAAGCAATCCCCACTCCTTCTAAATTAAAGGACACAACTCCGGTTCTCTTTGCTTTTTCACCATAGATCTTTATACCATCTATTTCCAAAAGCTGTCTTTGCGCATATTCCAACAAAGCATTTTCATGATTCTGAATATGGGTATGCCCCACTTTGTTCATAAAATCAACAGCAGCACCTAAAGCAATATTTCCACCTACATTGGGTGTTCCTGCTTCATATTTGAATGGAAGACCTGCGTAGGTAGTTCCTTCGAAAGAACAGGTTGCAATCATCTCTCCTCCTCCATGGAATGGCGGCAAAGCTTCTAGTATTTCACGTTTCCCATATAAAATACCTGTTCCCATCGGAGCGTACATCTTATGACCGGAAAATACAAAGAAATCACAATCCATTTTCTGAACATCAATATTGAAATGCGGAGCAGACTGAGCACCGTCAATAACAACATAAGCATCCGTATTTTTTCTTGTTTTGGCAATAATCTCTTCAATAGGATTCACAATACCTAGCGCATTGGAAACCTGATTTATCGAAACAACCTTAGTTTTTTCACTTAAAAACTGATCAAAATGATCCATCTGAAGGATTCCGTTTTCATCAATAGGGATCACACGAAGTTTTGCTCCGGTTCTCTCACAAAGCATCTGCCAGGGAACAATATTGGAATGGTGCTCCAGATATGAAATAATAATTTCATCATCTTTCTGCAGTTTTTGTGTTAATATATAAGCGACAAGGTTCAGACCTTCTGTTGTTCCTTTTGTAAAAATGACCTCAAAATCATGTTCAGCATTAATGAATTTCTGAATCTTTCTTCTTGAAAGCTCCATTTCTTCTGTAGCCAGCTGGCTTAGGGTATGAATTCCTCTATGAACATTGGCATTAAGTTCTGTATAATATGCGTGACAGACTTCCAAAACTGAATTTGGTTTTTGGGATGTAGCTGCATTATCCAGATAAACCAAAGGCTTACCGTTCACTTCTCTGTCCAATATAGAAAACTGGCTTCTTATTTCCTGAATGTCAAACATTTATTTATTTTTTAAATTAAAACGGTCTTATTTAGAACTCTTCAAATTTACGGTTTTTTTTCCGAAAGGAAGTATGAGGTTGAGTACTGATCATTGTCAGTTGATAGAAATATTCGATAGTTTAAGGTGGAGAAAGACAATAAAGCGAGAAGACAAAATTAAAAGTAACGTATTAATCTGTTTAGTCTATTCTACTGAGACTCGACATCAAATAAAAAACCCGCCAAAATGACGGGTTTTTATATTGTTTAAATAAGTAATTCTTATTCTGCTGCAGTTTCAGCTGCTGCTTCAGGAGCTGCACCTTCTTCAGTTGCAACTTCTTCTTCATCCTCATCATCTTGCATTGCTGCACCACCTTTCATTGCATTTCTAGACATCTTAACAGCAACTACTACTGCGTTGTCTGGGTGTACGAAAGAGTAACCTTCTGTTTTGATGCTACCGATGTAAAGTTTGTTACCAATTCTTAATGGAGTAACATCTACAACGATTTCGTCAGGTAGGTTAGCAGGGATAGCTTTTACTTTTAGTTTTCTGAAAGACTGACGTAAAACACCACCAGCAACAACACCTTTAGAACGTCCAGTAATTCTTACAGGAACCTCCATGATAACTGGCTTGTCGTCAGATAACTGATAGAAGTCGATGTGAAGAATTTTGTCAGTAATTGGGTGAAACTGAATATCCTGAAGAACAGCTGGAATTGTTTTTCCGTCAACTTCAATAGATACCGTGTGTGCTTCAGGAGTGTATACTAATCCTTTGAAAGCGCTCTCTTCAGCAGAGAAGTTCAAAGGTGCTTCACCTCCATAAACAACACAAGGAACTAATTCAGCATCACGTAAAGCTTTTGTAGACTTTTTGCCCACGCTTTCTCTTTTTGTACCTTGAATTGTAATAGATTTCATTTATAAAAATTTAAAAAATTGTTCTAATTTTAATTTGCAATCCGCTTTAAATCAATTAAATAACAAACTTACTGCTAATTGATTTGTGCTCATGAACCATTTTCATAACGTCAGCAAATAATGGGGCGCAAGATAGCACTTTTATTTTAGATGACAAATTATTTTTAACAGGAATTGAGTCAGTTACAATAACTTCCAAGAGTTTTGAGTTCTCAATATTCTCGTAAGCCTTCCCTGAAAGCACTCCGTGAGTTGCCATAGCTCTTACTGTTTTTGCTCCTTTTTCAATTAAGATATCAGCTGCTTTACAAAGTGTACCTGCAGTATCAATCATGTCATCAATAAGGATTACGTTTTTACCTGTTACATCCCCGATAAGGAACATTTCTTCTACAACGTTTGCTTTTTTTCTTTCCTTATAAGCAATTACTACTTCAGCCCCTAAGTGACCGGCATAGTTTTTCGCTCTTTTTGCACCTCCCATATCCGGAGAAGCAATAGTAAGATTATCAAGCTCTAAAGATCTGATATAATCTACAAAAATACTGGAAGCATACAGATGATCTACCGGAATTTCGAAGAATCCTTGGATTTGATCTGCGTGAAGATCCATAGTCATCACTCTTGTCGCTCCCGCTGCTGTAAGAAGGTTAGCAACTAGTTTAGCACCGATCGGCGCTCTTGGTTTGTCTTTTCTGTCCTGTCTGGCAAGTCCGAAGTAAGGAATTACTACGGTAATGCTCTTTGCAGAAGCTCTTTTTGCTGCATCAATCATTAGAAGAAGTTCCAAAAGATTGTCTGCAGGAGGGAATGTAGATCCAATCAGGAAAACTCTTCCTCCTCTTACAGATTCATCCAAAACAGGTTCAAATTCCCCGTCGCTGAACTCCTGAAAGTTGATTTTTCCTAATTCTTTCCCATAATTCTGGGCAATTTTCTCTGCCAAGTCCCTGCTGGTTCTTGTACAAAATAGATAACTTAACTGATCGGCCATTTTTACTTTTTAAAAGATTTTGCAAATTTAAAAAAAAACCACAAGATTTACTCTTGTGGTTTCTAAGTTTTTATTTTATCAATTATTAAGGGAATTTAACTCCTGAATATTTGTTCGGATCTACCTGTGGAAGTGTAGATCTATATTTAGCATTAATAGACTTGATAAATTCATTAGCAACGATACCATATCCACGTCCTGTAAGGTGAACTCCATCTAAAGAGAAAGCTCCTCCTGTTACGAATTTCGCAGTATATTTTACTCCGTCAAATGAAATACCGGATTGTCCGTTCAGTTCCAACATTTTAGCAGCCGCATCTACAAAAGCCAATCCATAGGAATCAGCAAGTGATTTTATAGAAGCATTATATGCAGTTGTTGCTGTTTTCACATATCCAGCTTCTGTTTTTGTTAATACATGTTGGTTTTGTAATGGATAAGAAATTCCATAAATATTTACCGGAGCAGGAACTCCAGCTGCAGTACTTCCAATTACAGAACTCGTAGTAAGCAAAATATAATCATCTGCTGTAGCCTGTCTTGCCTGGCCAAAGATCTGTCCAAATGCTGTAGCTGTAGGCAATCCTAAAGAAGGAGTTAAAGCAGCCGTAAGCTGAGCTGATAAATCTGTCAAAGCAACATCTTTAATTAAAACAGGGTTTGGACCTGTTGCGGAAAGTAAATTAATTCTATCCCCAGCTCCAAAAGCAGTAAGAGCTTGCTTCAAAGGACCATATAAACTCGTATTAAGAGTTGTCAGATTTGAACCTAAAAGAGCAGGTGTCAAAGGGTTATAAGGCACCGTAGTAAAGAAAGGAACTGAAGTAACAGAAGGGATATTAGCAATAACTCCTTTTGTTGTTCCTACACTTTTAAGCCCATCTAAAACCGCCTTAATAGATCCGGCAACAAGTGCAGGATCGGAGATGTCATTTGATTTATAAGTGGTAGGGTTCATATTTCCCGTCTGAACTGTAGCTGCTGTATAAGTGGTAACACCACCTACTGTCTGTGAGTTTGTTCCTCCGTTCGTAGCATAAGATAATACATCATTATTTCCTATCCAAAGGGAGAAGAATGTTGCTTTCTGAGCCATAGCATCAGCCAGCACACTTGTTGTTGCAGAAGATGCAAATCTCACAAAATAAGGATTGGCTGTTCCGGTTGCAAGACCTGCCTGGCTACCATAGCCGGGAGCTACCAAATGGAATGATTTTGCTCCAGGTACACCCATATTATTATAAGTACCTCCACCAGACAGAACATCTAATGCTGCTGCCGGGGCACTTGGCACCGGAGACAGAGATCCGTTAACTACCTGAAGGTTCAATTTTCCAGGAAATCCCGGAAGGTTGTTAAATCCACCTACGTCATTAGGCATCAATGGCAGTTTAAAATCTCCTCCACCTGCAAGTTTCATTTGTCCTGCAATCATATTGGGGTAAGATTCATTTTGACCGCTGCTGTACAAAGCTCCGTCACGATATCCCGAAGTAAGTGAATTTCCCAGTGAAATATATTTCGTAAAATCTGCGTCACCTTTTGTTACCTGGATATCTTTCACATCCGTATCGAAATCCGTATTACAGCTTGTAACTGTAAAAAGAAGTGCAGAAACTGCAATTGTCGATATTATAATTTTTTTCATAGTCTTCTAAAATTAAAATGGATTATAAGATAAACCTAGACCTAAGTAGAATGCTGTTGCTTTTGACTGTCCGTAGAAGCCTAAGTTAGCATTATCTACATTTCTGTATTGAGGCATTGCATATCCCCCGGCGATATCCACTCCGAATTGTTTCAGCTTGATACCTACCCCTCCTGTTACAACATAAGTGTCATATGAAGGTGTTTCTGGAATAAAGTTATTGGTAGTATATGGCGCTTCATCATAATAAGCTCCTAAACGTCCATAGATCATATTGGTGAATGCATATTGAGTTCCCAATCTGAATGTTTTGGAGTTTTTGAAATTTTTAGGGCTTGTAAGAATAGTAGGATCCGATGGATTGTTTCCAATAGGAGCATTCTCGAAATCTAAAGTAAGTTTGCTGTATCTCTCCCATCCATGATAGTTAAAGTCTGCAGAAACCTGCCATTTCGGAGTCACTTTATAAGTTAAACCAATGGTGTATTCTTCTACCAACGGAAGTGTTGCAGAGAACCCATCCTGTCCGGCAGCATTTAGTTTCAACTGGTTATAGATAGATTGAGAAGGGAACTGGAAAGTAGCTGTACCGTTTTTAGCTTTCATGTCTATTGCTGAACGGTAAGCAATACTTACATCTAATTTCGGATCAGGTCTGAAGTAGAAACCGAAACCATATCCGTGTCCGCTTGCTTTTTTATCATTGATATTTACCTGCCCTCCAAATTGTGTTACTGCTTTATCCCAATCAACAACTCCTTTTGCATAGATATAGCTGGCACCAAAAGATACCCATGGAGCTAGTTTTACAGAAACCATTGGCTGGAAGTAGAAACTTTTCAGTTCTAATTTCTGAACCATTTCTTTACCTTCCCAGTCATTCGGCCATTTAATTGTACTTCCAAAAGGCGTTGTTACACTTAGACCTACGGTAAGCTTTTCTATCGGTCTATAAGTAATTGCGGCATAGAAAGGAGTTCCTACAGGGTTATCTGTCTCTGTACTTTGTAAAGTATTGAAGTTTTGAAAAGTAACCTTGTTACTTGCTGCAAATCCTCCTGCCACTACACTCAGTTTGGAAGGGATAAATGACATACCCGCCGGGTTAAAAAATGTCACACTCGCGTCTTCGGCATGAGCACTAGTATGCGCCATTGCCAATTGTTTTACCCCCTGCAGGGAAACTCTGAAGCCTCCTGCGTAAGATAGAACTCCCGCCAATAAAGCAGTTGATACTAATATTTTTTTCATAGACTATTATTATATAAGCCAAATATAAAATTATTTTGAATACGTCTGTTAATATTTGCTAATATTTTAAACAATATCCTAAAAGAAAACTATGTTTAAAATAATAACTCAAGGGAAATAAACCACAAAACAATCATTATGAAATGATTAAATAGATTAAAAAACTAAACATCGTTTATTGTTTAATTTTAAACAAATGTTTAATATTAAGTCGTAACACCTTCAAAAAACACTAACAGGAAAGTAAAATGATAATAAATGTTAAATTAAACAGAGCTGGAATAAAAATATTAAATAAAAAAAAAACGATGATCTTTACATCCTTAATAGCAGCTCTTAACGATCATTCTGACTCAAAACAGGAAAATGTTTTATCTCCAATTCAGGTTATTTGAGTATTTTAGAATCGCATAAAGATAAAAATACATAAATTTGCAGATTATAAATAATAGAAAATATGAGTTGTGGATGTAAAACATCTGGCGATTCTGCACATTCTTGCGGGCCTAAAAAAACCGCAAATGGCTGTGAAAATGTAAATACCTGCGGGAATAGTTATAAATTAAGTGTTTTTGACTGGCTTTCTAACATCAACAATCCAGCACCAAACAGGTGTGATTTTGTAGAAGTTAGATTTAAAAATGACAGAAAATCGTTTTATAAGAATGTAAATAATATCCCTTTACATATAGGTAGCGTAATTACAGTAGAATCAAGTCCGGGACACGATGTAGGCGTAGTAAGCCTTACGGGAGAATTAGTAAAGATTCAGATGAAAAAGAAAAAGTTTTCAGAAGAATCGGCACTCAAAATATACAGACAGGCCAACCAAAAAGATCTTGAGGTATGGCAGGAAGCAAGAAAAAAAGAAGATGGCGTAAAGCTTGAAGCAAGAAAAATTGCACAAAGACTAGGCCTTGAAATGAAAGTTACTGATGTGGAATATCAGGGTGATTCTTCAAAAATAACCTTTTATTACACTGCTGATACCCGAGTGGATTTCAGACAACTAATTAAAGATTATGCTGGAGCTTTCCGTACCAAAATCGATATGAAACAAATCGGTTTCAGACAGGAAGCTGCCAAAGTAGGCGGGATCGGATCTTGCGGACGCGAACTTTGCTGTTCTACATGGCTTACAGATTTCAGATCTGTAAACACCAATGTTGCAAGATATCAACAGCTGAGCATCAATCCTCAGAAACTGGCAGGACAATGTGGTAAGCTTAAATGCTGCCTTAACTATGAGCTTGACAGTTACCTGGATGCATTAAGCAACTTCCCTTCTTCTTCAACTACTTTGGATACAGAGAAAGGAAAAGCATTCTGTATTAAAATTGACGTTTTCAAAAAGAAAATGTGGTTTGCTTATGTAGACAGTTCAATCGCATGGTATGATTTTGATATTGACCTTGTGAAAAAGCTGATTTCAAAAAACAAAAGAGGAGAAAAAACACTTCCTCTTGAAGATCTGAAACAGCCTGAAACCTCTACTCACACAATTGACCTTATCCAGGAAAACAATGTGGACCGTTTCGAAAAGAAAAACAGAGGAAACAACAGGAACAGAAACAACCAGAACAACCAGAATAGGCAAAATAACAACCAGCAAAGTCAGGGTCAGGGCCAAGGACAAAAAAGAAACAGACCGGAAAGACAAGAGCGACCGGAAAGATCTGAAAAAACCGAAAACCCAAATGCTCAATCTGCCAATCAGCCTAAACCTCAAAAGCAGCACCCACAGCAAAAAGCACCTGTTGAAAAAGCAGTGAATAATTCTGACGCTGATAAAAAGCCACAGAGCAACAATCCGAACAAGAAGAAATTCAAAAAGAAATATCCTCCAAAAAAAGATAACAATGCATAAAATTTTAGGATTACTTTCACTTATCCTTTTCTTTAGCTGCAACTCTTCCTCAGGAGGAGATGTCATCATGAATTCCGTTGATAACAAATGGAATAAGAAAAGTGAACAAAAATTTAATCTTGAAGTTTCAGATCCGCAGAATCCTAAAAATATTATATTTGTTGTAAGAAATAACAACAATTATCCTTACAGCAATATAAGGTTTATAGTGAATTTCACCAATCTCCAGAACAAAAAAAAGGAAACAGACACCTTGAATTATGTACTGGCAAAACCAAACGGAGAATGGCTTGGTACAGGGTTTGGTGATACGAAGGAAACGTTGTTTCAGAATAAAGTAAATTACCAGATTCCGGGAAAAGGAAAATATGAAATTGGCCTTACTCAGGCGATGAGAAACGACAACCTTCCGGGAATTGAGGATATTGGGGTAAAAATAGAAACGGCTAAACCGTAACCATAAATGGAAGAAAACAAAAAAAATGCAGGAAATAAGGGGAAAACATTTCCTCTGCCTCCCAAGAAAAAGAAAGATACCTCCTGGAGAAAATGGGTTTCGTTTATTTGGATCGGACTCATTGCGGTAGTTCTGGGAATTTCAGGACTTTTCTTTTCGGTTTCTCAAGGATTCCTTGGGGAAATGCCTGATGTAAAAGAACTTGAAAACCCGGATATCTTTGTTGCTTCTGAGATCATATCTTCAGATGGAGTAACTTTGGGTAAATTCGAAAAAGAAAAAACTCAGCCAATCGTTTATAAAGACCTTCCTCCTTATCTTATTTATGCTCTACAGGCTAAAGAAGATGAGCGTTTTAAAGAACATTCAGGAATCGATTTATACTCTGTTGCCAGAGCCGTAGCATATGGTGGTGGACGTGGTGGAGGTTCTACCATTACCCAACAGCTTGCCAAACTTCTTTTCACAGGAAATGCTTCTCAGAATAAAGTTCAGAGAGCATTCCAGAAGCTGAAAGAATGGGTGGTAGCGGTAAGCCTTGAGAAAAGATACACCAAAGAAGAGATTATCACTCTTTATTTCAACAAATTTGACTTCCTTTTCAACGCGAATGGTATTGAAATGGCTTCCAGAGTTTATTTTAACAAGAAGACTTCTGAGCTTACATTACCTGAAGCTGCAACATTTGTGGCAATGCTTGAAAACCCAAGAAAAAATAACCCTTACAGATATCCTGAAAAAGCTAAAGAAAGAAGGAATGTCGTATTGGATCAAATGCAGAAAACCGGATATATTGATGCTGCAACCTATGAAAAAGCAGCCAGTACTCCGATTGAAGTAGACTTCCACCCTATCAAAAGTATCACTGATGGATATTCTGCTTATTACAAGTTCTATCTGAGAAAGGAGATTGATAAATATCTTGAAGCTCATGAAAAAGAAACCGGTAAAAAACTTAACCTTTACAAGGACGGTTTAAAAATATATGTTACTCTTGATTCTAAAATGCAGAAATATGCTGAAGAGTCAATTAAAGAACACTTAACAGACCTTCAGAAGAGATTTGACGCAGAACAGAGAGGAAGAAAGAATAGACCTTTCTACTATCTTAATGATAAACAAATCAACAGTGTAATGGTTCAGGCAATGAAAAGAACCGGCCGTTATAAATTGCTGAAAGCCGACGGAATGCCTGAAGATTCTATTATGATGGAGTTCAAAAAACCTATCAAAACTTCACGATTCACATGGGCCGGAGAAGAAGAGGTGGAAATGTCTCCATGGGATTCTATCAGATACCACAAACAAATTGCACAGGCAGGTTTAATGTCTATGGTTCCGGGAACCGGAGAGATTAAAGCCTGGGTAGGAGGTATAGACTGGCAGCACTTCCAATATGACCACATCAAGCAAGGTAAAAGACAGGTAGGATCTACATTCAAACCTTTCGTATATGCTACTGCTATTATGAAACTGGGAATGACACCTTGTTCGGCTGTTTCTAACGGAACTTACGATCATAACGGATGGCATGTACCGGGAAGAGGTGGAATGCTTACTTTAAAAGATGCATTGGCACACTCTCAAAACCCTGTTGCTGCAAGACTTATTGAAATGACAGGAGTAGACGCTGTAATCCAGACTGCAAGGGATCTGGGAGTAACAGAAGATATTCCAAGAAACAATACAATCGCTTTAGGTTCATCAGACATTACGATTTACGAAATGTTAGGTGCATACAGTACTTTCGCCAACTATGGAAACTACAACAAACCAGAGATGATCTGGAGAATTGAAGATGCCAATGGTAGAGTCATCAAAGAAGTAAACGTAGAGCCGAAAGAAGTGATGAACCCAATGTATGCTTACACCATGATTGAACTTATGAAAGGGGTAGCACAATACGGAACCGCTTCCGGAGAGCTGGGAAGAAGAGGAATTTCAAAAGCGGTGGAAATTGCTGCTAAAACAGGAACAACTCAGAACAACTCCGATGGATGGTTTATGGGAATCACACCTAAACTGGCAACAGGAGCATGGGTTGGATGGGAAGACAGAGCCACTCACTTCTTTGGAACAGGTGAAGGACAGGGTGCGAGAATGGCACTACCGATCTGGGCCATTTTCATGAAGAAAGTATGGGCGGATAAGAGCTTAGGAGTAACTCCTGATGACAAGTTTGTAAAACCTTCAGACTGGAAAGACGGATGTTCGAACCTTAAAGGATTAAGTGGTGGATATGGAGATGACGGCAGCCTTCAGACCATTGACGAAATCAAAAATCCAAGGCCAGCAGATCCAACTCCTAAAAAACCAACAGAAAAGAAAGAGGACAACATCAATGAAAACCTTCATTCTAATGATGAAGTAGATTTCAATAAATAAATTCTCTTTTAGAAATACACAAGACCTTTCAATAATTTGAAAGGTCTTTTCTTTTATAATTAATACCTTTGAAGGATGAATATCGAACGTATCAGACAGCCTTTTATCGAGAACTTTCCCGGTGATTTTTCCAATAACCTTATGCAGAGAAATACTCCGAAGATTTTATTTGCCACCACCCAACCCGCCGGCTTTGATAAGCCCCAACTGATTGCCTTTAATGAAGCATTATCAGAGGAAATAGGATTAGGAAAGTTTGAAGATGAGGATCTGGACTTTCTGGTGGGAAATAACCTTCCAGAAAACGTTCAAACATATGCTACAGCATACGCAGGACATCAGTTCGGAAACTGGGCAGGACAGCTGGGAGACGGAAGAGCAATTCTTGCAGGCGAGATCACAGATGATTCTGGTAAAAAAACAGAAATTCAATGGAAAGGAGCCGGAGCTACTCCATATTCCAGACATGCTGATGGAAGAGCTGTTTTAAGATCTTC
>CBFQYI010000003.1:0-29908 GCA_965720825.1 uncultured Chryseobacterium sp.
ATATTGTGATCAAAAGTATTAATACATCATTGATCTTGGAAAATAACTTAAATGCCTGGCTGAAGATAAGAAAACATAAGAAAATCTGATTAAAGGCTGTCAGAGCAAAGTTTGGATTGATGCTGAATTTAAAGATGGGAAACTTTTCTTTAATGCAGATTCTGATGGTATTTTACCAAAAGGAATCGTTTCTCTATTAGTAAGTATTTACAGTGGACATTCTACTCAGGAAATTCTGGATTCTGATTTTGATTTTATTGCGGAAATAGGGCTACAGGAATTTCTTTCACCTTCCAGAGCTAACGGGCTGATGGCGATGACAAAGCAGATCAAGTTTTATGCAGTTGCTTACCAGCTGAAATCATAACCGTGACCAGAATTTTAACATATCGTTTTTCCGCATTCGGAGATGTTGCGATGACAGTACCTGTTTTCAGAGAATTTCTGGAGCAGAACCCCGGTGTGGAGATTATTATGGTCTCCAGGAAAAATTTTGAAGCCCTGTTTGCTGGAATTTCCAATGTAACTTTCAAGGGAATTGATCTGGATGATTACAAAGGTCTTTTTGGATTGAGGAAATTGAGCAATGAACTGATCCGTGAATTTAACCCGGATTGTATTGCCAACCTCCATGATGTAATCCGAACCAAGGTTTTAGACAGAATATATAGAAGAAAAGGATTTAAGGTTTTTAAAATCAATAAAGGCAAAGAAGAAAAAGAGCATCTTACGGATGTCTGGAATCTGGAAAAGATACAGCTGAAAAAAACAGTGGAACGTTACGCTGATGTTTTTCGTGAAATGGGGTTTAAAGTTGAACTTTCTCATCAATTAAGACCGGTTTCAGAACAAAAATCAGGAATTGGGTTTGCTCCTTTTGCTCAGCATAAGGGAAAAATGCTTCCTTTGGAGAAATCCTATGAACTGGTAAGGATTCTGGCTCAGAAACATACGGTATATTTCTTTGGAGGAGGTAAAAAAGAAACGGAAACCCTTGAAAAGTGGGCAGAAGAGATTCCTAATACAAAAAACCTTGCCGGAAAATTAAATCTTACAGAAGAGCTCAATTATATTGCCGGGCTCAAACTGATGATATCTATGGATTCTGCAAATATGCACCTTGCAAGTCTTGTAGGAACGCGATGTGTTTCTATTTGGGGAGCCACTCATCCTTATGCAGGATTTTTAGGATTCGGGCAAAGTGAAGAAGATGTTGTTCAGGTGAAAGACTTGAGCTGCAGACCATGTTCTGTTTTTGGAGATAAAGAGTGCTACAGAGGCGACTGGGCCTGTCTTGAAGAATTTAATATTCAGAAAGTGGTGGATAGAATTAATTTTTAAAAATAATCTTGACTATCTCATTAGCTTTAGCTTTATCGGAATGTTTTTTTTCTAAGACTTCCTTTCTCTTTTCAGTATCATGATACTCTTTTTCTGCTGAGGTGACGATTTGTTGACGGATTTCATTCATATCAGTTCCAAACAGGCACACACTCTTCAAAACGGGATCATCTGTAATATTTTCATTGATAATGACAAAACGGCTATTGTAGAGCGTATTAAACAGCTTCACCTTTGTTCCGGAATTCTGGTAAGAAATCAAAATATTGCCATGAGCGCCTTCCAGAAGATGATAAAGATTTTCTGTAGTTTGAATAGGCGTAAGGCTGATGTTTTCAACGGTTGAAATCTTTCTTTTAATATCTTCATTGGCACGATCTGACGCTACAACCAGTTGATATTGTGGAAGGGTTTTGAATAGATCAATGACATCATTCAATGCTCTTTTGTTGTCCGCTGTGGTAAGGTCTCCATGAAAAAGAAAATACTTTCCTTTTGTATCCAATTCCTTTACTGATTCGTTACCGTGAAAGATGTGAATCAGATGTGCATTTCCCGAATAAATTTCTACTTCATTATATTCCTTTTCAGACAGGCAGAATACAGCTTCGAATTTCTTTAAAAGTTTTTTCTGATATCCGGAATGCTTTAACGATTCAATTTTATAGATGATCTTTTTGAATATGTTTTTCTCAGACACAGAAAGACCTTTATAGTACTCTTTTTCGTTATTGTGATAACGGAGGTAGAGTTTGTGGTCATGATCTCTCAGAAACCGTATAATATGGGCTGTCTGTAAGCCTTCGAACAAAATGGGAGCTTTATTCTTTTCTAGATTTTTAAGAAGAGTTTCGGAATCTCTAATAGCTGCTGCGAAAGGTATTCCTGAAAAATAGAGGAGTGGGTTCTTTTTCTTTTGATAAAAAAACGCATTTTCCGTGATCTCTTTGACTTCCGGATCGATCTTATGAGGAATCTGATCTACAAAACAATGAAGGTTAATTTTTATTCACAGATCAGACAAGGCCTTGATTTTATAATACACATCAATAATTCCACCATAAGAAGGAGGGTAGGGATAATTAAATGATATGAGATGGAGTTCATTCACGGCAAGCGAAATTCAAGTGCTGGCAAAGGTAGATAAATATAAGGAAAAGTGGAGGAGAAGCTTTATAAATTGCGTAGGGATAAAAATAAAAAAATCTCCCAGAAATCTGAGAGATTTTTTGTGGGTCCTGAGGGATTCGAACCCCCGACCCTCTGGGTGTAAACCAGATGCTCTGAACCAACTGAGCTAAGAACCCGAATTTTTTTGAAAGGTTTCGTTTCCTTTTCTGTGGGTCCTGAGGGATTCGAACCCCCGACCCTCTGGGTGTAAACCAGATGCTCTGAACCAACTGAGCTAAGAACCCTCTAGACTTGTTCTCTTGTTTAGAGTGGTGCAAATATACGACTTATTCTTTAATCTCCAAATTTTTTTCTAAAAAATCTCCCACTACAAAGTTGCTTCCGCCGATAAAAATCATTTCTTCATTTGTACATTGTTCTTTTGCAGCTAGATACGCTTCCTGTACGGAATCAAAAATTTTATAAAAAATTTTCGCCTCCTGAAGCAGATTTTCGTAATCTTCCGGATGTCTTCCCCTGTTGATGGATGGTTTTGCAAAATAGAACTCAGAATTTTCAGGAAGTAATTTCATCACATCATCTATTTTTTTGTCATTCACAAACCCCAAAACAACGTGCTTGTGTCTGTTAATTGAATTTAATTGTGAAAAAACGTACTCCAAACCTGCCTGATTGTGTCCCGTATCACAAATTGTAAGCGGATTTTGGGAAAACTCAAACCAACGGCCAATAAATCCTGTATTCTGGTGAACATGGAGCAATCCGTTTTCAAGGTCTTCATCAAAAATAGTTACTCCCAGTTTTTTTAATTCTTCTACCGCAGCTAAGACAACTCTGATATTCTTTTTCTGGTAATTCCCTTTCAGATCAGATTCAAGGTTGGTATTAATAAAAGTAGCATCTATAAACGGAGCGTTTTCTTTCGTTGCTTTCTCCTGAATGATATTTCTAACGGCTTCGTTATCGTCACCGGAAATAATCGGGATATGTTGTTTAATAATTCCGGCTTTCTCAGCAGCAATTTCTTCGAGGGTATCTCCAAGAATATTCTGATGATCCAGCTGAACATTGGTAATAGCCGAAATCAATGGCTTGATAATATTTGTGGAATCCAGTCTTCCTCCCAATCCAACTTCAATAATGGCAAAATCTACCTGCTGCTGATAAAAATATTCAAAAGCCATGATGGTTGTAAATTCGAAGAAAGAGGGACGGATATCTTCGGGAATCGTTTTAAGTTTTTGAATAAAATCAAAGACAAATTCTTTATTGCAGTTTTTGCCATTGACTTTAATACGCTCCGTGAAGTCTATAAGGTGTGGAGAATTGTACAATCCGGTTTTATAACCTGCTTCCTGAAGAACTGATGCCAGCATATTGCTTGAAGAACCTTTTCCATTAGTACCGCCAATGTGGATACATTTTATTTTATCCTGAGGATTTCCAAAGAAAGCACAAAGCTTTGTAATGTTATCAAGCCCAGGTTTATAAGCCTTCTGCCCATCTAGCTGATAGTTGGGCATCTGTACGAAAAGCCAATCGATAGCTTCCTGATATTGTTCATTTGTCATGGTGCAAAATTCCCAAAAGTTTTTTTAAAATAAAATATAATTTTTCAATCTGTAACTTTTTTATATTTAATTCGTCTAATATTGAAAAATCTTAATATGAGATCGCTGTGATTTACATGGTATAGCACTGATGAAGATAACACGATTCCATATGACCATTAAAAAACAAATAAACATATACAATATGAAAAAAGTTTGGATCATCGTTTTTGGATTAGGTTATCTGGGTTTAAGCGCTCAGAAGAAATGGTCCTTAAAAGAATGTGTAAGCTATGCAGTGGAGCATAATCTTCAGGTTATCCAAAATCAGTATAACAAACAAAACCAGGAATACAATCTTAAAACAGCCCAAAAAGAATATTTGCCTTCTGTATCGGGGAGTATGACGAATGGGGTGAGTTTCGGGCAAGGGTCATTAGGAGCCGGAAGCTTTAGAAACGATAGATTCAATAACAATATTAGTCTGGGAGCCGATATCTTGGTTTATAACAATGGGAGATTAGAGAAGAATGTAAGAAAAGCTCAGTTTGATGTAGAAGCAAGTCAATATGACATTGAAACCATTAAAAATGATATTTCCCTTCAGATCGCTCAACAATATCTGACCACTTTGTTGAATAAAGAGATTGTTAAAATCTCTCAGAGTGCCGTGGATAATGCACAGAAACAATTTGACAGAGCTAAAATTACAACTCAGGTTGGAACAACTGCCCAGACGGTTCTGGCAGAGGCTGAAGCTGCATTGGCAAGAGAAAAACAAAATCTTAAAACTGCAGAAGTAAACGTTGGCCGTGCTTTGTTTGCTATTGCTCAGCTTTTACAGCTTTCAGATTATAAAGGTTTTGATGTGGAAGATGTGAATATTCCGGAAAAACTTGATTTACAACTTACTACTGCAGATGAAGTGCTTACAACGGCATATGAGATACAACCTCAGATCAAAGCAGCAGAAAGCAGGATAAGATCTGCCGAAGCACAAACAGAGGTAAGCAAAACAGCATACTGGCCTACATTAACAGCGAGCGCTGGTCTTAACACGTTCTATAACAGACAATTTGATCCTATGCCAGGTACCGTGCAGGGGAATTTTTTTGAACAATATAAAGATCAGTTCGGACAGAACGTAGGCCTATCACTGAATATTCCTATCTTCAATAAAGGGAAAACAAAACTTCAGGTGGAGCAGTCTAAAATAAATGAAAGTTTAGCCAAGAATTCCCTGGAACAACAGAAACAGACCGTAAGACAAAACGTACAGAAAGCACAGTTTGATGCTGATGCCAATTATGAAACCTATCTGTCAGCAGTAGAAGCAGAAAAAAGTTCAAAACTGGCTCTTGATTTTGCTGATAAAAGTTATACGGCAGGAAGAACAACCATCTATGACGTCAACGTGGCGAGAAATAATTATGCAAATGCACAGGGATCAGTAGCGCAGGCGAAATATAATTATCTTTTTAGTCTTAAACTATTGAATTTCTATGCAGGAATTCCATTAAGTTTGTAAAATGCCAATCAAATCATTAGAAAAATACTTACCTCAAAATACACTTAAATATTTAAGAATCTGGTTTTCAGATTACTATATACATATAAAAGTCACAAGAAACAGAAATTCAAAGCTGGGAGATTACAGAAAACTTCCGGACAATTCTCATGAAATTACGGTAAATTCTACTCTTACCCCGCAGCTTTTTTTCTTTGTACTCACTCATGAGCTTGCCCATCTGATTGCTTTCGAAAAATATGGACGAAGAATTTCTCCACATGGCAACGAATGGAAAGAAACTTTCAGAAATATGCTTCTGGAAAGTATTGAAATTTATGATGAAGAACTCAAACCTATCATCATAAAATTTTCAAAATCACCCAAAGCCAATTTCATGGCAAGCCCTGATCTGGTAAGATATTTCCATACTGAGAAACAGGATGATACTCTTCAATTTATCGAGGAACTTAAAAAGGGAGAATTTTTTATCTATCGCAACGAAAAGTATTTATTAGAAGGTCTAGTTAAAAAAAACTATCTTTGTAAGAACCTGGCTACTGGAAGGAAGTATTCTTTCAAGCCTTTAGCGAGGGTAGAAAAATGTAGCTAAGAATGTTAAAATCAGACAGATACTGCGTTATAATGGCGGGAGGAATCGGAAGCCGGTTCTGGCCTATGAGCACGCAGAAATTTCCAAAACAGTTTCAGGATATTTTAGGAACCGGCCGCACAATGATTCAGCAGACCTATGACCGAATCAGTAAGGTAATTCCTAAAGAGCAGATATTCGTGATTACGAATAAAGAATATGTTCCTGTTTCCCATCAGCAGCTTCCGGAAATTCCTGAAGAGAATATTGTGGGTGAGCCGTTGATGAAGAATACAGCAGCTTGTAATCTGTATATGGCTAACAAAATTGCTGAGATTAATCCGGATGCAACCATGATTGTATTGCCGGCAGATCATCTGATCCTTAAAGAGGATGTATTTCTTGAAAAAGTGGAGCTGGCATTTGAGGTAGCTTCACAGCATGATTATCTGGTAACATTAGGGATAACTCCCACAAGACCCGACACAGGGTATGGCTATATTCAGTTTGTAGAAAAAAAGGGATCTGAATATTTTAAAGTAAAAACATTCACAGAAAAACCTATCCTTGAAATTGCCCAAAGCTTTTTGGAAAGTGGTGATTTCCTTTGGAATGCAGGAATTTTTGTATGGAATGTGAAAAGTATTCACCATGCTTTTGATCTCTATCTTCCTGAGATGATGCAGCATTTTATGGCTTGTGAGTACAACTCCTAAAAAGAAAACAGCTGTATTGAAACCATTTATCCGAAGGTTCAGAAAATCTCCATTGATAACGGGATTTTAGAGAAGGCAAAGAATGTTTACGTGATTCCTTCAGATTTAGGATGGAGTGATCTTGGTACATGGACTTCCGTATATGAAAATACAGAAAAAGATAAAAACGGAAATGCTGTCAAACTGAAACATTTGCTTTCTTATAATTCAAAAGGAAATATCATCCGTTTAAAGAACAATAACAAGGCCGTGATTATTGACGGCCTTGAAAACTACATTGTTGTAGATACAGATAAAGCGCTTCTTATCTGCCCGAGGGATAACGATCAGCTCATTAAAGATTATGTTCTTGATTTAAAAAACTTTAAGAAGGGCGAGAAGTTTATGTAATATTTGGTATATTTTCTGCTGATTTTTAAATTATGATTAAAACTGCAACCCGATTTACAATTCTTACATTTTTACTTTTGGGAGTCTTAGGATTTGCCCAGGAGAAGAAAAAGTTTTCAAGCATTCCTGCTATTTTGCAGCAGATCAACCCGGGGAATAGGGTAGATTCATGGGTGTTGGTATACAACAGCTATGGGAAAGGTCAGGAAATAAAGATTTCGGGTAAGGTAAACTATACGCCTCAATTCTCAGGATTCAATCTTTTCCCTAGTGAAGACAGCTTTTATTATATCGCTTATTCAGAAGGAGGTAAAGTAAATTACGTTACGGATGTTGAAGGACTGAAGAAGTTTGTAGACAGAATTGATAATGCTCAGGAAGCAGCTATTGTATTAGCGGCTGACGGATATATGGTAGATGAGGAGTTTAAGGACCTTGCGGGCAATTATCATGAAGATAAGTCGAATTACTATCTGGACCTTGGAAAACTAACCTCAAAGGAATGTCCATATCAGAAAACACATTATACAGTCACAGTAAATAAATCTACAGGTGCTGTAAGCAATGTAAAAGACAATGGAACTTATATTGAGCTTTACAATAAAAAATGTGCTAATAACCCGAGACTTTTAAAAATCGAAAAAAAAGAAGAACCAAAGAAAGATGAGCCCAAAAAAACACCCAAGCGCAAATAATACCTATGAGACAGAGCGATTAATCCTTCGCCCTATGTCCCGTGAAGACAAAGATTTTGTCTTTGAACTTTATAACAGACCCAAATTCATTCAACATATCGGCAACCGCAATGTTAATTCCATTGAAGATGCTGAAAATTATATCCTCAACAGATTTGCCCCACAGATTGAAAGACTGGGATTTGGAAACTATCTTTTAGTAACTAAAGATGGAAATGAAAAAGTAGGAGCAGTAGGAATCTTCGAAAGGGAAGGACTTGATATTGTGGATATTGGATATTCTTTACTGGAAGAGTTTGAAGGCAAAGGATATGCTTATGAAGCAGCTCACAAGGTGAAGTCTATTGGGATGGATGACTTTGGATTAACGAAAATATCCGCCATCATTTCAAAAGATAATATTTCTTCTCAAAAACTGATCGAAAAACTAGGTTTAAAGTTTAAAAAACACGTTATACTTCCTGGCGAAACAGAAGAATTAAATTACTACGAAACCGAATAATAAATCCAAAAAAATACTTTCACAAATAACACAGTGATATAAATTGTTTTATTTGTGAAAGCATTTGTGATATTTGTGTTTAAAAAAGAATTAACCTTCCAGAATCTGCTCAGCAGCAGTCTTTGACGTTACTTTTTCAATCACTCTTGTACAAATACCATTTTCATCAAAAATAAAAGTGGTTCTTACAATTCCCATATACGTTTTTCCAAACGTTTTTTTCTCCTGCCATACCCCGAATTTTTCGATAATATCCCGGTTTTCATCTGCAATAAGATCATAAGGGAATGCGAATTTGCTATGGAAATTTTTTTGTTTCTTTACCGTGTCACCACTTACTCCCAGTAATTGAAATCCTGCTTTTTCAAGCTTAGAATAATTATCGCTCAGGTTGCAGGCTTCCACTGTACAGGTTGGTGTACTCGCTTGCGGATAGAAGAAAACGACCAGTTTTTTTCCAATTAATTTTGATGAGGTTACTGTTTCTCCGTCTTGATTGAATCCTTCAAATTCAGGTAATTTATCTCCAACTTTCAGCATAATGATTTAATTTTGTTCAAATTTAAGGCATACATGACAAAAAAACAAAGAGCTGAGCTCGTTCAGATAGAACTGGAAAAATTATATCCCACTACACCTATTCCGTTAGATCATACCGATCCCTATACATTAATGGTTGCTGTAGCACTTTCTGCGCAGACTACAGACAAAAAAGTTAACCAGGTTACCCCTGATCTTTTTGCAGTAGCAGGAACTCCCCAAAGGATGGCAAAGCTGGAAGAATTTGAAATCAAGGAACTTATCAAAGAAATCGGACTTTCCAATACAAAAGCTAAAAACCTTAAGAAAATGGCAGAACTTCTGTTGGAAAGACACAATGGTATTGTTCCACAGACTTATGAGGAATTAGAAGCGCTTCCGGGCGTAGGACATAAAACCGCTTCTGTTGTTATGAGCCAGGGGTTCGGATTTCCTGCTTTTCCGGTAGATACACACATTCACCGTCTGATGACACAATGGAAGCTTACCTCCGGAAAAAATGTAGTGGAAACTGAGCGTGATGCCAAAAATTTATTCCCAGAAGAAGTATGGAATAAACTTCACCTCCAGATTATTTTCTATGGAAGAGAATATTCTCCGGCAAGAGGAAAAGGAGAGAAGGATTTTATTACGAAAATGATGTTTGAGAAATAATTCGAATTCGGTTATTTTAGCGCTATGTACGCTAAGATTTTATAAAAACGATGTTGAAATTGCTCGCAAAGGCACTTCGTTCAGCAAGGACAATTATTTTGTAGCTGAGTGAAACGCCATTACGAACTAATAGAAAACGCAACAATTACTTTGTGATCGTTGCGTTATTTTAATTTTTATTGATGGATTAAATGTCCAATAATCTTCTGTGATAATTAATCTGTCCCAAATGGTAATCCAGATGGGCAACCAGATGAATCAGGAAGTAATCTGTGGTCATTTTGCTTTCAAAGACAACCAAAGGGTATTCTTTTTTAAGATCTTCTTCAGACAATTGTGGAAGAACAGAATCTATCATCGCTATGGTGGCTTCTACTTTTTCAATAAGTTCAGCTCTTGGAATATCTTTTAATGAAAACTCCAGCTCACGATGCCTTACGTAACCCGTATTTCCAAGCTGTGCTCCTACGAAATGATTGATATTTCCAACCAAGTGAAGGGTTAGATTACCCGCAGAATTGGCAATGTTTTTATCAATCTTCCAAAAGTTTTCTTCTTTCTGATAGGCTTCTATCTCTGTTTTTAATTTATTTAAATCCCTGTTGAAAAGAGATCTTAGGCTTTCTGTGATCATATCAATTTTACTGTATTTTAGTTTTAAAGTATCCTCTGAAGTGTTTAAAAACCAAGCTGTCAATGCTGCATTTGTAATCTATAAAACCATAAATGCTATCATTTTTGTTAAATTTATTGGTGTTTAGAGTCAGTTTCTGTTCCAAAACTTTTGATTTTATGAACTTTTTCTCTGTTTTTAAAGTTTTAGGATCAATATCTTTTATATAAAATTGGTTGTTGGATACTTTTACCAAAACCCCGTTTCCAAAATAGCCATTATGATTGTTCAGCAGAATATTTAAAGTATCATTATCATATTGAGTCTTACATTTATAGTCATCAAAAATAAAAGATCCTTTAAGAAGACCATCATAATAGAATGCTTTCTGGACAATATAAGCTGTTCTTGTCCGGCTTTCAACAATTTCACTGTTATACAGCTTCAGCTCCGGATATTTCGTGAGAAGCTGAATGGTGTCATAATGGGGTAAATCTTTATTAACAGAGAATTTTTCAAAATTCTGCTCTTTTTGACAGCTCAATGACACCAATAAAATACTGGTAAAAAATAAAAATAGTCTCATAAAGAAACTATTTTTGTTTTTTAGCCCAAAGCTCCATCTTTCTGTTCAGAACGTCTAAAGGAAGACATCCCTGGCTCAATACTTCATCATGGAAGCTAGCCAGGTTGAATTTATTCCCCAGTTCTTTCTGATATTTTTCTCTCAGCTCACGGATTCTTAAAGATCCTATCTTGTAGCCCAGAGCTTGTCCAGGCATTGCCATATATCGTTCAACTTCTGCTACAGCTGCTCCTTCATCATAAGAAATGTTGCTTAGGAAATACTTGATCGCTTCTTCTCTTGACATTTTTCCGGTATGAAGTCCTGTATCTACTACCAGTCTTACGGCTCTCAGCATCTGATCGCTCAGGTAACCCATTTTCTGGTAAGGATCTGTATATAAGCCAAACTCAGGACCTAAAGTCTCACAATAATGAGCCCATCCCTCGCCGTATGCTCCGAACCATCCGAATCTCATGAACTTAGGAAGTTTCGTATTCTCCTGTTGCAAAGAAACCTGATAGTGATGCCCTGGAATGGCTTCGTGAAGAAAAAGAGACTCCATTCCTGAAGTAACATTGAATTTGGTTGGATCAGGAAGAGGAACATAAAATATCCCTGCTCTTTTCCCATCCGGAGTTCCCGGCATATATTCTGCACTGGCACTTGCCTCTCTGAATTTCTCTGTCTGTCTGATCTCAAACTTTGTTTTTGGCGTTACATTAAACATTGTTTTCAGCTTCGGAGTGATTTTCGTTAAGATCCCGTTGAATGCATTCAAAACCTCTTTAGACGTTTTATAAGTCATTGCCTTTGGATCCGTTTTTACAAAAGTGATAAACTCTTCAAGAGTTCCTGTAAAGCCTACCTGTTGTTTTACTTTTTCCATTTCTGCACGAAGCATAGCTACCTGCTGAAGTCCGATTTTATTAATTTCTTCAGGAGATTTCTTAGTGGTTGTCCAGCTTTTTACATAATAGTTGTAGATCTCGTTTCCGTTAGGAAGGCTGTTGTATCCGTCTGTATCTCTTGCTTTCGGAAGGTACTCTTTTTCTAAAAATGTTCCCATTTTAGTATAAGCCGGAATGATTTTTTTCGTAATAGCATCTTTATAAAGTGCTGAAAATTTTTCTTTCTGAGCCTCTGTAAAGCTTTTAGGGAAATTTTTAACAGGTCCGTAGAAAATATTTTTTTCCATATCAGACGTTGTAATTTCTTCAGCTTTCATTTGAGGAATCATCTTGACAACCAGTTTTTTAGGAAGAACAACTTTATTGTTGATTCCCTCACGGAAATTGTCTGCTGCGGCATTCATCCACTCCGGGAATTTTTCCATTCTTTTCAGCCAGTCACTGTAATCTTTTTCTGTTTTAAAAGGTTGATTGCCCTGTCCGCTTCCATACAGCGGGAACGTTAGCGGAAGTCCTCCAAATTGAGTAAAAGGAATATATTCCGGATGATAGGCGTAGGCCTCAGTTTTATCTTTTAAAGTATAATCCAAAACGTCATATACTACCTTATCTTCATCAGAAAGGGTTTTATAATCTACGTGTTCCAGCTGTTTTTGCACAGAATTGTAGAATGCGATTTCTCCTGAGATGAAATCTTTATCAATATTGATAGGAAGCTGGTCATTATATCTTGCATCTCCTTGTGCCGTAGCATCTAAAGGGTATAGCTTAAGATACTGCTCATAATAGTTGGACGCGATAGAATCCAGATTGCTGGGCGTCACTTTTGTAAGGGGAGAGTCAGATTTTTTGCAGGAAGCAAGACCGATCACCAACCCTAATCCTAGAATACTTTTTGATAAAATGTTTTTCATTTTCAGAATCTTTATGAAAACAAAAGTAAGTATTATTAGGAGATTCAGACTTATTGTATGCATTGATTTTAAAAAAATTGATTCAAAATCCTTTTAACTTTGAATCAATTTTTTATCTTTGTCTAAAACGTTTAACAATCATATTATTACAGTTCTTTTTTAAGAAAAAATGAAAGGGATTTTAAAAATTTACCATCCGGACGAGACGCTAAAATACAATATCAGAAATACTTATTGTAAGGCAGTTTACAGCAACCAAAAACATTTTTTAGAGGTTGAAGTGATTACGGATGACAGTTTGGATCACGTAGATGATGATTCATTACAGTACAACTTTCCGCAGCTTTCACTTGAGGTGTTCGATTTTCCTATCGAATCAGCGGAGATTGAAGGAAAAACTATAAAAATCAATGATTCTGAAGAAGATACTTATACAGAAGTAGATCTTTTCGATGACGAAGATGCCTATATCTATGATAATGAGCTTCTTTTCGAAAGAAATGAAGAAGGGGAGCTTCAGGTGATCTGGAAAGGGACCATTGATGATTTCTATACCGGATCAGATACGCCGATCCCTTTTAGATTAAAATGCGAATTTAAGCAAGATGATATTGAGGTAGAAGAAGACTAACAAAGGCTTCTATCTTTTTCATGCCAAATTTCTTTTCAAAATTATTTTTGGAAAGAAATTTGCTATTTGTAAAATTGTAACAAAATTTAAGTTGTTTTTAAGCAATTTTTAAGAGTTCAATTCATAATATTCTCCTACATTTGTCGTTGAAATTTAATAAAATTTACATTTAATGCTGTTAACGGAACTTTCTCAGATTTTATTTGCACAAATCGCCACACCTGCAGTTGCTGCAGACAACTTAGAGTTCTCATTCTGGAAAATCATGTTCCATGGGGGTGCATTCGCTAAAATAGTGATGGTCACTGTATTACTATTGGGAGTGTTTTCTCTATATCTGTTTTTTGAAAGGTTTTTCTTTATCAAAAGGCTGACATCAAAAACAGATTCCAACTTCATGAACAATATCGAAGACTTCATCAAGGCAGGAAAAATAGAGGCAGCAGCAGATTACTGCAAAACCCAGAACTCTCCTGAAGGAAGAATTTTAGAAAAAGGAATTTCAAGATTAGGACGTCCAGTTTCTGATATTGTAAGTGCCATGGAATCCCAGGCACAGGTAGAGGTTGCCAATATGGAAAAAAACCTGAACCTTTTGGCTGTAGTCCCAAGTATAGCACCCATGTTGGGGCTTTTAGGTACGGTAATCGGGATGATTATTGCCTTCTTTAATCTTTCCCACGCAACAGGATCTTTCTCTCCGAAAACACTTTCAGAAGGTATCTATACCGCTTTAGGGCAGACCGCTGTAGGTTTGGCTGTAGCGATTCCTGCTAACTTCTGTTATAATATTCTATTAACAAGAATTGATAAATTTGTCCTGAAAGCTCAGAATATGTCAGGAGAATTTTTAGACCTTATCAACAAACCTTTATAAATCTTTCTTACGATGAAAATTCAAAGAAGAAATAAAGCAAATCCGGAATTCAGTTTAGCAGCGATGACAGACGTTATCCTGTTGATGCTGATTTTCTTTATGATCACCTCTTCAGCAGCCAATCAAAGCGCTATTGATGTGAATCTGCCGAAAGCCGGAGCAGTTGACGATAATATTCCGAATCCTGTGACGGTAAGCATCAAGCCGGATGGCTCATTCTTTGTGGATGATAATCCTGTAAATAGAGGAGAACTGGAGAAAACTATTGTAGATAAATTAGCCAGCCAGCCCAATAAATCATTTACGATCAGGGCTGATGAAAACACACTGCATAAAGATGTTGTTTTTGTAATGGAAATTGCTGAGAAATATAAATTTAACATTGCCATTGCAACCGTTAAAGATAAATAACAGACCCGGATTTCCGGAAAGAATTACGTTTTAAGATGAAAAGCTATACAGCAAACAGAAACGAAGAAAATAAAGATAGGGTAAAGAGCGCAGTGCTTTCTATTCTCATCTGGGCTGCTATTCTGCTTTTTGTTTTTTTGTATAAATTAAAACCTGAACTGGATAAAGATCCTGAAGTCGTTACTACCATGCTGGTTAACTTCGGAGACAACAGAAACGGAAAGGGAATTGAAGAACCCGCTGAACAGCCGGGAAGTCTTGCCGCAGCAACAGAAGAAGTAACTCCTGAGCCTGCGGAAACCCCTGTGCCAGAAACAAAAACGGTTGTAAAGCCTGAGCCAGCACCTACTCCAGAACCAAAGAAAACTGAGGTTAAGGAGAAAGTAATTACAGGAAATAATTCAAAAGCTACGGTTCCTAAAAAAGAGGAATCCAAAAAAGCTGAGAAAAAAGAAGCCACAAGCACGAGTGCCTCAAAAAACACTAAAAAATCAGGAGCAGCTACGGCTAACTCAAAAACAGGGAATGGAGACGGAAAAGGAACTGCAGCTATCGGAAACCTTATTAAAGGAAGAGGAACTAAAGCCGGAAGCCAGGGAACTGGTGAAGGCATTGGAAATGCAGGAGATCCTTTAGGAGGAGATGGAAACGGAGACAGTAAAGTAGGGATCGACAGAAAGTTGGTAGGCTATATTCCCGGAACCATGGGAAGAGGAGGAGCGCAGCCTTCTCACAGCTGTACGGCAAGTGGATCAATCACCATTGCTTATACGGTAGATAAAGCAGGAAATGTAGTGTCTGCAAGAAGATCCGGAGGTGTTTCAGATCCTTGTGTAGCATCTACATCTGTGGCCTGGGTTAAGAAGTATGTGAAGGCCGAAAAAGCCAATACTTCTTCCACCGGAACTTATAAAATTACCTTCTAAAAATACAAAAGCACTTTATTCAAGTGCTTTTTTTAATTCATTTATTCTGTTGATAACCGGAAGGGCAAAAATACCACTGGTCTGAAGATACAGTTCGTAGAATGTCTTTGCTTTATCCTGAAAATCTTTATTCTGATCATATCTGCTGTTGAAATAGAAAAGATTTCCCAGCATTTCATAATAATCTTTGTGATCTCTTTCCTGTCTTTCATTGACAATAGCGATCATTTCTTCCTTGGTTTTAGAAGCAACCTCTGTGAAGCTCATCTTAAAAATATCTCTCATCAACGTATCAAAATCCAGTTCTTTCTGCATTAAACTTTCTTCAGGTTTATCCAGAATAAGTTTTTCTAATGCCTGAGTTAATTGACGGATGAGTCTTAGGGTAAATTCTTTATCTGTGATCATAATGGATGTAAAGTTTTAAGTTTAATGTTTAAAGTTAATAATAGCATCTGCTCAGCCTGCGGCTTTCAATTAAGCAAAGAATAAGTAAGCTAACGCAATGGCGGTGATAACACCTACCAGATCGGCCAGAAGCATAGCAATTACCGTATATCTTGTATTCTTAACGGCTATGGCACCGAAATACACCGCAATTACGTAGAATGTCGTATCTGAGCTTCCCTGAAGTACAGCGGCTAATTTCCCCTGGAAACTATCTGCTCCGAATGTTGACATTGTATCCACCATCATTCCTCTGGCTCCGGAACCGGATAAAGGTTTGATTAAGGCTGTCGGAAGTCCGTCTACAAATCTCGGGTCCATACTGGCAACGTTGGCTACCCATTTCATTCCATCAATGATTACATCAAATACACCGGAAGTTCTTAATAACGAAATTGCAATCAGCATTCCAACCAGGTAAGGAATAATCTTCACACAGGTGGTGAACCCTTCTTTTGCCCCTTCAATAAAAGAATCAAAAACATTGATCTTTTTATAAACGGCTCCTAATACAATCGCAAGGAAGATAAACAGGATTAAACCATTGCTTAATACTTTACTGAAGTCATCCAGTTCATCTTTACTCAATTGTACAAGGTATACTACCAATAAAGCAATAATCGCGGAAATCCCGCCTACGTAAGCTATTACTACCGGACGGAGAAGATTGATTTTCTGATATAAAGAAACAATAATCATCGCTGCCAGTGTAGCTGCAAAAGTAGCGATCATACAGGGAAGGAAAATATCTGTGGGGGTTTTAGATCCCATAGAAGCTCTGATCGCAATAATTGAGACCGGAATCAAAGTCATACCTCCGGCATGAAGACAGAGAAACATGATCTGTGAATTGCTGGCTGTATCTTTATTCGGATTTAAAGTCTGGAGACTTTCCATAGCCTTTAAACCAAAAGGAGTGGCGGCATTGTCCAATCCCAAAAGGTTGGCGCTGAAATTCATCAGCATATGTCCGAATGCAGGATGGTTTTTAGGGATATCTGGAAATAATTTGGAGAAAAAAGGTTGGATCAGACGGCTAAGAAGGTTGATTCCTCCTGCTTTTTCAGCAATACTCATGAATCCCATAAACAGGGTCATGATTCCGATAAGACCAAGACAGATTTTTACGGCAGTTTCAGAGGTTCCGATAACTCCATCGGCTTCCTGAACACGGTAAACGTTTACATTCTGTTTTAAAGAATCTGTTTTGTAATGAATTCTGCTGTCTGCAAAATCGTTTTTTTTCATCAGGCTGTCTCTGACAACGGGGGAGAGACTGTTCATAGGTTGAGAAGCAATCTTCACTGTATCACCTCCTTTTCCCACCACCATATCATTGAAAATGGTTTTGTAGTTACCTGACGAAACGTATTTTATACTGGCAATGGCAATGGCAATGATAATGAAAGCCGACCAAATTCTGCTGAGAACCATTTGATTGATTTAATTGTTTAAACTTATCGAAAATACTTCAAACCACAAAAATAACTAAAGTCTTTTGTTATTCTTTTGCGAAATAGAATTAATGATAGTTTCAGACCTTAAAGCCATTTTAACGCAATGCACGCAAAGGTTTTCAATGATGAAGTTTGATTTTTTCGTTCGCGAAGGCGTTAGCACTCAGCAAAGAGAATTTAAATTAGAGAACATAGCTGAACGAAATGGCCTTGCGGACGCAAATATGCATTAAGTTTTTAAATTTTCCTTGCGATCTTCAGCGTTTAAAATAAAAATAATTTACTCTTTCAGATAAACAAGATGTCCATCAAAATCGTCGTCGAGATTTTTCAGAACTTTAGCATCATCCATTTTTTTGGTTAATGCATCCACAAAAAAGCTTTTTTCAAAAAACTGGCGGTGAATTCCCGGGAGAATTTCCATGAAATAATCCATTCCGATTTTGTTGTTATGGAGATCCATTTTGGTTTCTAAAGGCTCATTGGGAAAGAGTTCTTCATGCATGTCTGTTATTCTTTTGCAGAAATCCAATGCTTTTTTAGGAGAAGAAACTTTACAGCAGTACATCATAATGAAACAGCACCAGAGGGCGTGTCTGAAGGCATTTCCAATTCCGTTATTGGAGGCTGTTGCTGGGAACTTTTTCTGTGCAATGGTAAACGCCTTTACCGTAGCATGAAAACTGAGTAAAGCGAAAAGAGGATGGGGAAGGACAAGTGATAAAAGACGGATAATCTTTTTAAAACTCATACTTCTGATGGTATTGAAAAATATCTTAAAAGTCCTCATAAATAAAAATCTCTCCCTAATTAGAGAGAGATTGTATTGTTTTTGTTACAGAAACTATGCTTTTACAGCTAATAAATTAACTGTTTTGGCAACAGTATCCTGAATTTCAGTTCTTTTTACGATGAAATCTACAAATCCTTTTTCCTGTAAGAATTCTGATGTCTGGAATCCTTCAGGCAAGTCTCTACCGATTGTTTCACGAATTACTCTTGGTCCCGCGAAACCGATCAGTGCTCCCGGTTCTGCCATAATGATATCAGCAGTCATTGCAAAAGAAGCAGTAATTCCTCCGAATGTAGGGTCACAAAGATAAGCGATGTATAAAAGTCCTGCTTCAGAAAGCTGAGCTAATTTAGCCTGAACTTTTGCCAGCTGCATCAAAGAGTAAGTGGCTTCCTGCATTCTTGCTCCTCCGGACTGACAGATAATCATATATGGAAGTTTGTGAGCGATACAATAGTCTATTGCTCGTCTGATTTTTTCTCCCATTACAGAACCTAAAGATCCACCGATGAAAGCAAAATCCATACAAGAAACAACCATTTCAGTTCCTTTTACAGTTCCTACGGCGTTTCTGATAGAATCTGTAAGCTTTGTTTTGGCTTTTACTTCTTTCAAACGGTCTTTGTAAGGCTTTGTATCTTTGAAGTTTAAGATATCAATACTTTCAACATTGGCATCCAGTTCGGTAAACTTACCACCGTCAAAAAGGATGTCAAAAAATTCTGCACTTCCTATTCTTACATGGAATCCATCTTCAGGAGAAACATAGTTATTTCTCTTTAGTTCATCATGTTCCACTACTTTTCCGGATGGAGTCTGATGCCATAGACCTTTGGGAACGTCCTTTTTCTCATCAGTAGAAGTGGTAATGTTTTTTGCTTTTCTTTTAAACCAGTCGAATGCCATTTTTGTTTGTATTAATGTATAAATGTAAAATGTACCAATGTAAATGTATTTCTATGAATACTTTTTACATTGATACAAATGTACAGTTCTTATTTTAAAGTATTTACGTTATTTAAATCTTCAAATGCTTTCACCAATCTTGTAGAGAATGTTTCTTCACCTTTTCTTACCCAAACTCTTGGGTCGTAGAATTTCTTGTTAGGTTTTTCTTCTCCTTCAGGGTTTCCGATTTGAGCTCTTAAATATTCAATATTGTTAACCATATAGTCTCTTACACCTTCTGTGTAAGCAAACTGAAGGTCAGTATCGATGTTCATTTTGATTACTCCATAGTCGATAGCTTCTCTGATCTCTTCTAAAGTAGATCCTGAACCTCCGTGGAATACGAAGTTGATAGGTTTAGCAGCTGTTCCGAATTTCTCCTGAACATATTTCTGAGAATTGTCAAGGATTTTCGGAGTAAGAACTACGTTTCCTGGCTTATAAACTCCGTGTACGTTACCGAAAGCAGCAGCGATAGTGAAATTATCAGAAATCGCTTTTAATTTTTCATACGTATAAGCGATATCTTCCGGTTGAGTATATAATTTAGAGTTATCAACGTCTGAGTTATCTACACCATCTTCTTCACCCCCTGTTACTCCGATTTCTACTTCCAGAGTCATCTGAAGCTTAGCCATTCTTTCGAAATACTGAGCTGAAATCTCAAGGTTTTCTTCTAAAGATTCTTCAGAAAGGTCCAGCATGTGAGAAGAGTAAAGAGATTTTCCTGTCTGCTTGAAGAATTCTTCGTTAGCATCCATTAATCCGTCAATCCAAGGAAGTAATTTCTTTGCACAGTGGTCTGTGTGTAAAATTACTGTTGCTCCGTAAGCTTCAGCAAGAGTATGAATATGTTTTGCTCCAGCGATAGATCCAAGGATAGCAGCTCTTTGTCCGTCATTGTTTAATCCTTTCCCTGCGTTGAATGCAGCTCCACCATTAGAAAACTGGATAATTACAGGAGAGTTCAATTTCGCTGCAGTTTCCATTACAGCATTGACGTTGCTTGATCCAATTACGTTTACTGCAGGTAATGCAAATTTGTTTTCTTTAGCATACTGAAAGATATCAGTAACTAACTGACCTGTGGCAACTCCTGCCGGAAAAATTCTGCTCATGTTTTACTTTTTATTATAAATTTATTAGGTGTTTTAATTTCGTGTAAAGGTAATCATTTTTAAGAAATTACTAGTTTCTTTTATCTCGGCCCCAAAGGAGCTTCTGACGGATGGTTTCGTAAAAACTCAAACCGTTGGGCTGTACCAGAAGAAGCTGGAATTTTGCCTTTTTGATAATGATTTCCTTATCGGTTTCTATGTGTATCAGTCGGGAGTCTAAGGAAAGAGAGTATTGAGGAACACGGCTTTCCACCCTGAATTTTATTTCTACTTTATCATTTACTACTAAAGGTCTCACATTCAAATTGTGAGGAGCGATAGGGGTGATGACAAAGTTCTCGTTGTTCGGAGAAATGATAGGTCCGCCACAGCTCAGCGAGTAAGCGGTAGAACCGGTTGGTGTTGAGATGATTACACCGTCACCCCAGAATACATTCAGAAACTCATCATTGATATAAGAATCTACAGTAATCATCGATGTCGTTTCTTTTCGGGAAACGGTAACGTCGTTTAATGCATAAGGAAAAGCTCCTTCCAATTTGGGCGAAACGACCTCAATTACAGAACGACGGCTTGTTTTTACATCTCCCTTTAAAATGGAATCCAGTTCTTTAAAGGCTTCTTCTTTTGTGAAAAAGGCTAAAAATCCAAGTCTTCCTGTATTAACTCCTACCACCGGAATTTCAAGATCTTCAATAAAGGTTAAAGAATTTACAATCGTTCCGTCTCCACCGAAAGTGAAAAACAAATCTACTTGTTTATCAAGAAGATCCTGCTTACAATTGAAAGTTTCGAATATTTTTGAAAACTGAAGTGCTTCAGCCATTTCATCATACAGAACAGATTTTACACCTCTTGCTTCAAGTTCAGAGATAAACTTGCTTAAATATAAAAAAGTATCAAGATCTTTTTTCTGAGAATATATGGCTGCCTTCATGTTATATTTCTATGAATTTTTGTAAAAAACCATAACGGTCTTTAAACAGATCGGATTTCTCATCAGAATAGTATTTTTCAACAATTCTGTAGTCGTACCGGTCAAATGTAGCATCTATCGAGGCCAGGTTTTCATTGCTGATCTTTATTGTGACTTGGACCACCTCTTCAGACATAAAGCTTATAAACCCTCCGTAAAACTTCGAATTGTTGCTTTCTACAATATTGGTAATTTCCGTCATTGAATATTTTCTGGCCGGAGTTTCTACGGTAAGAATAGCTCCTGTTTCTGAAAATAAAGGATAGCGGGAAAGGTCCTGAAAAACATCCTCACAGGTAATATACCCCAGATATTTTTCATTTTTATTAATCACCGGAATCACATTGGAGCTGAAAGTATAAAACAGACGGATGCTGTCCATAACATTGTTGTCCTCCAGAATCGCAAACCGTTCAATCTGGTGTTCCAGATCCTTCAGTGTTCCCCCATCTTCTTCATACAGAAAGTCCATAGCAATAGCTCCGTAGAAGTGATGGGATTTTTTGATGAAAACATGGGAATATCCGAAATCCTCCAATATGTTTCTGGCCGACTCTATGGAGTCAGACAGGCTAAAACATGGAAAGTCTTTTGAGATATAGTCCTTGATAAACATTGTGCTAATTTATAAAAAATTAAACGAAACTTTTTCTGAAAAGCCGACTTTTTTTAAGATGAAACAAAAAAAATGCCGTCAAAATTTGTTTGTAAAAAAAAATAAAGTACCTTTGTCGCCTTTCATTTTTACTTTTTATTAGATTTATTTCAAACTGCACTGTCTATTAAGGACATATGCAGTTTTTTTATTTTAATGCTTTTGCAAATTCCCACATCACAATCCCGGCACACACACTTACATTAAGAGAATGTTTTGTTCCAAGCTGTGGAATTTCTAAAAACACATCAATATTCGGAAGTACTTCATCGCTGATTCCTTCCACTTCGTTTCCTAAAATTAAAGCATATTTTTTTGATCTGTCGATAGTGAAATCAGTGATAAGCTGGCTTCCTGTTGTCTGCTCAATCCCGATGATTTCGTATCCTTTACTTTTCAAATCAGCAATAGCCGTATTAGTTTCTGCTTCATGAGACCAGTCTACACTTTCCGTTGCCCCCAATGCCGCTTTATGGATCTCACGGTGAGGTGGTTGCGGTGTAATTCCACAAAGGATTATTTTTTCAATTAAGAAGGCATCTGCCGTTCTGAAAGCTGCACCTACATTGTGCATACTTCTGATATTATCTAAAATGATGACCAACGGAATTTTTTCAACCTTCTTAAATGTTTCTACATCTATTCTGTTTAGTTCTTCCAGTTTTAGTTTCTGTACCAATTGTATTATTTTGTTGAGATTAATTTTCCGTCTTGATAGACCTCTGTTTTTTCTATGCTTCCGTCTTCACGGTAATGAACTCTGTTGCCGTTTCTTTTATCGTTGGCAAGCTCAGTTTCACGCTGTAATTTTCCGGATGGATAAAACACTTTCCATTTCCCGGTAGCAAGACCGTTATCATACTGACCAATGTCTTTCAATGATTTTCCATCTTCATGGAAGGTTTTGCTTTCTCCCTGTAATTTATTGAATTTATAATTGGAAATTTCAGTTATCTTACCTGCTGGAGAATAAAAAGTTGCTGTAAGGCTGTTATCATAAATGTTCTTTTCCCCATTTCTGAAGGCTTCTTTGGAGGTAAGGACTCCACTTTTATCAAAATAAGACCATTCTTTTACTTTGAATCCCTTTTTATATTCTCCTTTTGACTGTACTTTTCCGTTATCGTGATAAAAAACAGCATCCCCATCCAGTTTTCCTTTTTTCCATTCAACCATATTTTTTACCTGACCATTGTCATAGAATTCTTTGCATGAGCCTTCCTGTAGCCCATCCTTATATCCACAAGGTTTCTGTGCCATGATCAGGACAGAAGTGGAAAAAAACAATAGAAACATGTACTTCATAGCTATTTTTATTTCAAAAATAGTAAAATACTTATATTTGACTCAAAAATATACTATGAAAAAATTATTCACTTTATTCATATTAATATGGGGATTTATATATCTGGGGGCACAAAACACCTATTATCCTCAAGCTTTTTTTGATAAAAAACTGGCAAGAGATATGCTTGGATTCGGGAATTCTACCATTGAAGGGGTGGCTTCTACCAAACAAAAAAACAACTGGGGCATCAAGCCATTGCTTGGAGAAAAACATTATGCACCCAAAGGAACCGTTGTCATGCTTTTTCCTGTTACTCCTTATTTTGAGGAATTTTATAACATGAGAAAGAAATATGAAAACAAAAAAACAACGGTATACATGTCTGAAGAAGCTTTTAAATACAGAGTGGAAGCTTTAACAGATGATCACGGGAGGTTTAAATTTGAAAAACTGAAACCCGGAAAATATTATCTTGAAACCATTGTCAATTTTACAGCGACGGCAAGCTATCAACAGCAAACCGGGACTTCAAATGCTTATAACGGATATGGAGCCTATCTGTATTCAACACCCATATACAGTACATTTTTCTACGGATATTCTGCTGCCAACAGGGAAAGCAAATTTGTAGAAATAAAACAGGATGGCGAACTCAAAGAAATCAAGCTTTAGAAGCTTGATTTTTTATTTTCTGTTCATAATCTGATGCACATTCTTCTCAATATTCTGAGCTAAAGTCTCCATTGGAATATCATTTTCATCGTTATTGAATGGATCTTCAATTTCTTCTGCAATAAGCTCAAGACTCATCAGTACATAATATACAAAGACAGTAAGCGGAATCATGAAAAGTCCTATCGTAATCACGTAGGCAATAGGAAGCGCAAAAACATACAGAATAATAAACTTCTTGATAAAAGAAGAGTAGGAATAAGGAATCGGAGTGTTTTTGATTCTTTCACAGCCGCCGCATACATCCAGAAACCCTGAAAGCTGAGTATCTAGGTACAGCATTTCAACTTCTGAAATTTTTCCTTCTTTTTTTAACTGGTTCAATTTATGGCTAAGCAGAATCACTATTTCGCTTGGCCCATGATTTTTTAAAGAGCTTTCAATTTCAGAATAATCTTCATCCAAAGCCAGCCTTGTGGATTCCTTAGAAAGGTGCTTGGCTAAAAAGTGAGGAAAGTATTTTAAATACCGTGCTATTTGCTCAGCATCCTGAGGATTGTCGCCAAGAATCGTATTGATTTTTATGGCAAAGTTTCTTGTATCGTTAACCAGTTTTCCCCAAAGTTTTCGGCCTTCCCACCATCTGTCATAGGCCGTATTCGTTCTGAAAACAAGCAAAAGAGAAAGCACAAAACCCAGCAGTGAATGAATCATTCCTACATTGCTCACTCCTGATTTTGTGGTAAGATGCAGATATTCCACTTCCAGATACTGAATTCCCCAGGAATATAATCCTACAAGAATCATACTCGGAAAAAGAATTTTTAAGGTATCACTTTTGTGTAAACTGAAAAGGATTTTAATGAAATGTTTGGTATTATAGACTCTCATAAACTCGCTTATTACCACAAATATAAATTTTTCATCTGAGCTCTGCTAATTAAGTAATGAAGTCTGAAGCTGGGAGAGGGAAGTTATTGAAGTTGAAGAAGAGCTCTAAGTTTTCCATAAAAATCTTTTTATAGAATGATGTATAGACGTTTGCAAGACAAATCTTAACTTCCAGCATCGTTCTTCCAGCTTCCATCCCTTTTAACCTTAATTTTCTCACGTTTCAAAAAAACACTATTTTTAGTTCGCATTAAATACAAAATACATGATCCTCGAAAACGTAGATATTGTAAATGATATCAGTAAAGAAGATTTTCAGAAAAATTATTTTAAAAAGCAGAAACCTCTTTTGATTAAGAATTTTGCCAGCCGATGGGACGCTTTTGACAAATGGAATCTTGCCTATATCAAAGAAAAAGCAGGAGATCAGGAAGTTCCGTTATATGACAACAAACCGGCTGATGCTGCAAAAAGTTCTGATGCTCCGGTAGCCCGCATGAAAATGAGTGACTATATTGATACCATCAAAAACAAGCCTTCAGATCTGCGAATCTTTTTTTATATCATTACTGACAGACTTCCTGAGCTGCTGAAAAACTTTACTTACCCTGATCTTGGAATAAAGTTCTTTAAAAGGCTGCCAACTTTATTCTTCGGAGGAAGTGAAGCCCATGTTTTAATGCATTATGATGTGGATCTGGGTGATTTTATGCATATTCATTTCGAAGGAAAGAAAAGAATTCTATTATTTGATCAGAAACAGTCTCCGTTTTTATATAAAGTACCTTTGTCTGTTCACACCGTTTACGAAGTGGACTACGAAAATCCGGATTACGAAAAGTTTCCGGCACTGAAATATGCCAAGGGATATGAAATTTTCATGGAACATGGCGATGCTCTCTTTATTCCAGGAGCTTTCTGGCACTTCAACAGATATCTGGAACCAGGTTTTTCTCTTTCATTGAGAGCTCTTCCCAATAAACCCAATGTCTTTGCCAGTATGCTGTATCATGTCTTCATTATGAGGTACACAGATAAGCTGATGCGAAAACTTTTCAAAGCCAAATGGGTGAATTATAAGCAGAAATGGGCCTACAAGAAAAGTTCCGAGGCTTTGGAAAAACATATGAAAGCAGGAAAATAAAAGGGAAAGGATGATGGAAGCTGGAGGAAGGAAGTCTCTTTACAGCTTAGTACTCATAGACTGCATTTTTATTTAAAGGATAACTATTACTTAAATGACCAGTAGAAACCTCCATCACCCATCTTCGTGCTTCCAGCTTATTTATTGATAAGTCCGAAGATCGTTGCGTCAACAAATTTCCCTTTTTCAAAAAAATAATCTTTCAACGTTCCTTCTTTGCTGAAATTTAAAGAATTTAACAGTCTTTCAGAAGAAATATTGGAAGGATCTATAAAAGCATCCACACGGTGAAGCCTCATCGTTTCAAATCCATAGGTTAAAATAGGAAGGATGGCTTCTTTCATATAAGACTGCTGCCAGAATTTGGGATTGAGCTCATAGCCAACCTCTGCCCTGAAATGTTCTCTGTACCAGTTGTGATAGCCACAGGTACCAATGACTTTTCCATTCGATTTCAGTTCCAGAGCCCACCTGAAGCCTTTACCTTTTTCAAATTCACTGTTAAAATGCTGGATGATGCGACGGGAGTCGTCTTCCGTCTTGAAGGTATCCAGATCATAATATTCCATAACTTTATCCAGAGAAAAGTATTCAAATAGATCTTGGGTATCATTAAAAGTAAGCTGACGCAAAATAAGCCTTTCAGTCTCTAAAACAGGAAATTCCATGAATAATGTGATTTGATGGCTGAAAAATACGATTAATTACTGATAAAGAAAAGTATAGAAGATTAACCCCTAAACAATTCTCTTACCCTGAATTTATTTTTCTAAATTTGGGGCTCATTTTTTACTATGGCAAAAGCAGCGAAGAAAGAAACTCCGTTAATGACGCAGTACAATACCATCAAGGCGAAATACCCTGATGCGCTATTATTATTCAGGGTTGGGGATTTTTATGAAACTTTTGGGCAGGATGCTGTCAGAACTTCTCAGATTCTGGGTATTGTGCTTACCAAAAGAGCTAATGGTGAGGGACATATAGAACTTGCTGGGTTTCCACATCATTCTGTAGATTCTTATCTTCCAAAACTGGTAAGAGCCGGAATGAGGGTGGCTATCTGTGACCAGTTAGAAGATCCGAAAATGGTTAAGGGGATCGTAAAACGCGGTGTTACTGAGTTGGTTACACCTGGTGTTACTTTCAACGATCAGGTTTTGAATTCCAAAAAGAATAACTTCCTTCTTTCATTGCATAAAGAAAAAGAGAAATACGGAATTGCCTTAGTGGATATTTCTACCGGAGAGTTTCTGGTAAGTGAAGGAAACCTGGAAAAGCTTTTACACATCATCAATACCTTTGATCCGAGTGAGATTATTTTCCAGAGAAGCACACAGATTCCGGAACAGATCAAAAATAAAAATGCCTTTAAGCTTGAAGACTGGGCATTTCAATATAATTTTGCCTACGAAAAATTAACAAATCATTTCAAAACCAATTCTTTAAAGGGATTTGGAATAGAAAATTTACCGTTAGCGATTACAGCGGCAGGAGCTATTTTTGCGTATCTGGTAGAAGATACCCATCATAATCTGCTTGCCCATATTACAAAGCTTCAGATCATTCCTCAGGAAGATTATCTGATGATGGATAATTTTACCCTGAGAAACCTTGAAATTGTTTATCCAAGCAATCCACAGGGGAAATCACTGTTAGATATCATTGATAAAACATCTACTCCGATGGGAGGAAGACTTTTGAGAAGAAGAATTATCCTTCCTTTAAAATCGGTAGATGAGATCATGAGAAGACTATCTCTGATTGACTTCTTAAACGAAAATGATGCGCTGAAATACGAAATCTGCCAGCTTCTGAAATCCATTTCTGATCTTGACCGATTGATGGGAAAACTGGCTGCAGAGAAAATTTCACCTAAAGAATTGGGATATTTACGTCAGAGTTTAATTAATATCCATAAAATCAAAGCTTTATTGCATCCTCATGCAGATGTACTGGCGTGGTTAGAGCCTTTATTTGACCTTGAAGAACTGATTAAATTTTTGCAAAATCATCTTAATGAAGAACTTCCGGTAAGTATTGCCAAAGGAAATATCATTAAAGAAGGAGTTTCTGAAGAGCTTGACAGGCTGAGAAACCTTCAGAGCAAAGGCCGCGGTTTCCTGGATGAAATGTGCCAGAGAGAGATTGAAAGAACAGGAATTACCAGCCTTAAAATTGATTTTAACAACGTTTTCGGATACTATATTGAAGTTCGAAATACCCATAAAGATAAAGTTCCGGATGACTGGGTAAGAAAGCAAACCTTAGTGAATGCTGAAAGATACATTACCGAAGAACTGAAGGAATACGAAAACCAGATCCTTGGCGCTGAAGAAAAAATAGGCGTTCTGGAAACTTCACTGTACAGAAATGTATGTGCTGAAACGATGGTTTATATTGATCAGATTCAAGGGAATTCCAATATTATTGCTCAGCTTGATGTAGCTTCCGGATTGTCTGAACTTGCTGTTTCTGAGAGTTATACAAAGCCTGTTTTGAATGACGGGTATGCGATTGACTTAAAAGAAGCCAGACACCCGATTATTGAAAATGCGCTTCCGTTAGGAGAAAAATATATCCCGAATGATATCTTCCTGGATAAAGATTCTCAGCAGATTATCATGGTAACAGGACCCAACATGGCCGGTAAATCGGCAATTCTGCGTCAGACGGCTATTGTGTGTCTTTTGGCTCAGATCGGAAGCTTTGTGCCTGCAAAACATGCGGAGATCGGATTGCTGGATAAGATTTTTACAAGGGTAGGAGCTACCGATAATATTTCTGCAGGCGAATCTACTTTCATGGTGGAAATGAATGAGGCCGCCAATATTTTGAACAATATTTCAGAGCGAAGTCTGATTCTGTTAGATGAAATCGGGCGTGGAACTTCCACTTATGACGGGGTTTCTATTGCATGGGCTATTGCAGAATATCTTCATCAGCACCCAACGCAGGCAAAGACTTTATTTGCAACGCATTATCATGAGTTGAACGAAATGACTGTCAATTTCGAAAGGGTGAAAAATTTCCACGTTTCTATCCAGGAAAACAAAGGGAATATTATTTTCCTGAGAAAACTGGTTCCGGGAGGAAGTGAACACAGTTTTGGTATTCATGTGGCAAAACTGGCCGGAATGCCTGCCAAAGTGGTCAACAGAGCCAATGAAATCCTTAAAACCTTGGAAGCAAGCAGAACTCAGGGAAGCAGTTCACCAGAAACGATTAAAAGAGTGACTGAGGAAAATATGCAGCTTTCTTTCTTCCAGCTGGATGATCCTGTTCTGGAGAATATCCGCGAAGAACTGACAAAAATAGATATCAATACATTGACACCAATTGAAGCTTTAATGAAGCTGAATTCGATAAAAAAAATGATTGGAGGGTAATCCAATCATTTTTTTTACTGTTATTTTGGGTTAGCAGCAGAATCCATCCTGCATCCCCGGAACTCCATATCGGTCTTCTCCGGTATGAGGATCTGTACAGCTTATTACTCTTGGGCATACAGGTCTGTTTGCTCCACCGCTGATCTCTTTCAGCTCAATTTTACTTAATTTTCTTTTCTGATTTTTTAAATTTTTCATAATAATTTTAATTTGGTAAAAGCTAATTTACATTATATTTTATTATGTTCAAAATATTGTGAGTCAAATTGTTAACTTTTTTTAGAAGAGAATCTATTTTATAAAAAAAGATTGAGGGGCTGCCTCAATCCTGATTTATCTAACAAGCTTCAATGTATTAACAGCAATAGCCATTTTTGTCACCAGCTCCAAGCTGCCATTCTTCAAATTCTCCTCTGCGGCAAAATCCATCCCAGCATACTGCAGGTCCATTTCCTCCTGTAATATTTTTCAATGCCTTTTTAGTCAGTTTTTTCTGATTGTTTAATTTTTTCATGGTATTTTTAGTTTGATTTAACTAAAATATATAAAAATCACCTGTATAATTCTACTAGTTGTGATAAAATTAACATATCTCCAAAAAAAAAGAGCCTCAGTGGCTCTTTTGTATTATAAATGATTGTATTCGTAAGTATTAACGTCTGTGGAA
>CBFQYI010000004.1:0-29747 GCA_965720825.1 uncultured Chryseobacterium sp.
GAGGCGGACTTAAAGATTCCGGAGAATTATTGTATACCCTAAAATCCGGAGAAACCATTCCGTACATAGAAGATACATTTATGATCTTACCAAAACCCTGTTTTTTCATTGCGGGTATTACTTCACGAATACACCTAAATACATTACCTAGCGTTCCATCTACGCCCATGGACCAGTCTTCGTCCGTCATGGTTTCTGGTGACTGACCCTTCAAGTAATATGCATTATTTATCAAACAGTCTACTTTTTGTTCTTGTGATGTAAAATCAAAGTTAATTGTGTATAATGTAGTTCCTGATTTTTGAATGAGTGTCTTTTCCATTGTTTTAATCTTTGGTACTCTTACTCTTTTTGATATTAGGCTTTTCAGAATACGCCTTTGTTCATATTTTTATTTTGAAGCTTCGTGAAATAAACAATTCAAAGTAACGAGAATTACCCTTCAAAATCTACAGTACAATGTACTAAATGTACCATTCCGTAATTATACCCAACTGATCGTTAATAATTTATAAAAAAAGGAGACACCATCAGATGTCCCCTAACCTAAATTTAAAACTGAGAAGTGTTTTTCACTAATTCTTCCATTCATTTAATATAGTAGTTGCCGGTATTTTTACAATAGAACGAACCCAGATATCATTATTGGGAACGTTTGTTCCATACAGAAAATCTGCAACAAAGCTGTCTTCCGGCAAATGAAGCTCTACAGAAAGTCTTTTAGTCTGGCTTGTTTCATCCACAGAGGTACGGCTTGAGACATTTAGTCCATTATTGATCAGCTCAATATTAATTTCACGTTGAGTTCTGTACTGAAAACTATCACTATACAATCCGAAGTTTGATGAAATATGAGTATAATCTGCAAATCTTCCGAAGTCATATATAGGTTTTTTGTTTACAGAAAGATCCTTTACATATTCTTTCATTTTGATATAAAACCGATGAAGAAAAGCATGTTTATTATAATCTGTTCCAAAATACGCTTCATTCTCGGTACTAAATACTGATAATATGGTATTGGTTTCGTCCATCATCAGTTTTCCATATACTTTTGACAGGTCATTATATACTTTATCCCGGCAAACATAGGCCTGTGAACGGCCATCCACAGTTTCCACTTTATATTCCGAGAGTAAAGCATCCCAAATTGTATTTCCATCCGCATTGGTTTTTGCATTTCTGATATCTGAAACATAGTTGTGCAGATCATTAACATTATTGAAATCTGTAGAAATATAAACAGATTGCGGACCTTCCAGATATCCTCCTCCAATATCAGCATGATCTCCAGGAACAAATACTTCTTTCCAAACTGATGACTGATTTTCTGATTTCTGATCCTGCATTGTTTTCGAATTCTCAAACAAACCTGTCAATGGAAAGAAAAACCTGCCCTCATTGACCGCACAGAAATGCAAAGCATTCTCTACCTGTGCAGATATCTTCATATTATAAGTATTAAAAGGCCTGGACTCTACCGTATCAAAGAGCCCTAAAAATTTTATTCTGCAATTTCCTACCGCGTAAAAAGTCAAAAGCTGATTACAGAATGTTCTTGCCAACATACCTCCTCTCCCGAATCCATAGATATAGAAATGGTATTCCTTAGTCTCATCCTGGATTATTTTTTGCACAAAATCGCCGGCTTTCTGAAGTTTATCATCAGAGGAATACCCGCTTCCATAGGGTGGGTTTGCACAGGTTGCCATGGCAAAATTATTATCTTCACGACCTGTTACTGTACCAATTCCTTCAATATATATTTTTTCATCTCCAACGAATAAACTGTATAATTTATAGATATTGCTGAAAGTACCATAATAGCTTTCATTATTGTTCAGGGGTTTATCCGGTGAAAGAATATTTGCTCCATTATTTCCTGTACCGTCAAAGAAAATCCCGACGGAAATCACTCTGCTACCATTCATGTTTTTACTTTAATTTTTTATTACAGATCCTGTTTGTGTTTTTTTCAACTAACATCCCTAAAAGAGACATTCCAAAATAACAGAAGAAAAATAAGGTTAGCTAGAGTGAAAAGTACCAAATAAAAAAATCCGTATTTCTACGGAATCAATTTACATTTTTTCAAGGGAGTAAATATTGTTAACAATGGCATAGATCACTATTCCCACAGTATTCTTAGCTCCTATTTTCTCCAGAATACGTTGTCGGTGACTTTCTACAGTTCTTGGGCTGATAAAGAGTTTTTCTCCGATTTCATTGTTGGTCAATTCCTGGCAGATCAGTTTTACCACATCTTTTTCTCGTTCTGATAATTCGTCTTCTGTTTCAAAAAGAGAATTTTTCTTGGCAGAACTGTTCATATAAGTAAACAGCATCTGATGATCTTCGGCTGTAAAAAAGACACCATTTTTATCTACCATTGTGATGGCATCAATAAAGGTTTTTTTATTCGAATTTTTGGGAAGAAATGCTGATACTCCCAGCTTGACCATATATCCGAGAATAGAGGTTTTATAATGGGATGACAGGATAATAATTTTGAGATCCGGGTATTTTTCTTTCAGGATTTCTACCAGTTCAAAACCGTTCATAGGTTTCATCTGAACGTCTACGAGAGCAATATCAGGAAATTCATCTTTTGAAAGTTTTCCGAGGTCATCTATAAAATCGGGACCGTTATCTGCGGTAAGGGTTACCGATATATTTTTTTCATTGGACAGCAACATTTTTACCCCTTCGAGGATCAGCTGTTCATCATCAATCAGTGCTAGTTTGATTTGGGAACTCATGATATTTTGGAATTTTTATGATTAAACGACTTCCTTTGTTTGAAAATGTTTTTTTCCATTTGTGTGTGGCATTCATTGATTTGATACGGGATTCAATATTTTTGATTCCCATTCCTTTTTTCACTTCTTAATATTCAAATCCCTGTCCATTATCAGAAATCACAACGGTCATACTTTCAGGATAATCTTTAATGTAAATCCAAATATCCGTTGCATCTGAATGCTTGATCACATTGGTGGTAAACTCTTGAATAATCCTGTACAACTGTACTTCCACGAAAAGATCTTTCTTTTCATATCCAGGCATTACCTGCAGGGAAATATTGATTTTATGGGAAAGGTTGGCTATTAATTCTTCAACATATAAAACCAGACCCACAGATTCCAGATTTACAGGGTATAATGAATGGGAAATACTTCTGGCAGCATCAATCAAAGAAGACATCTGACCGTAGATATTTTTTTTGATCAGTTCGTCACCCTGAGTATCGAGGTTATTCAACCATAAAGAAAGAATATTGAGGCGGTTTCCGATATCATCATGAATCATCACTGCAATTCTTTTTCTTTCTTCTTCCTGGGCCTTGATGTTTTCCAGCACTAATTTTTTCTGATGAAGAACTTCCGCTTTATGCTGTACATTTTTTTCCTTAATAATTCGGGTAATAAAAGCTCTGTAAGCTAGCAGAATAAAGGATACGATAACTGTTATGGTAACAATTATCAGGATCAGCAGATTGATATTTAGTGTTACTTCTTTAATCTGAAAAAAGTATATAAAAGTGAACAGTACAAAATACTCGAAAGAATATTATTGGCACTGAGAATTGTATAATAATCGTTTTCGGACAGATTGGCGATCTGATGCTGGATGATAAAAATAAATACCGAGACCGAGTAATAGAAAAAAATACTGGCATCTACAAGAAGAAAACGGTTCTGAGCAGAGGTATTCTTAATCTCCCGGATCAGGGTAAATCCTGAAAGGCAGATGATGATGATATTGGAAACCACTTTCGCAATATCAGCATTGGCAGGATAATCAAATCCATGTTTCGAGATCATAAAACCTGCCGCCAATGCACCTACAATCCACAAAACATATCTTGGCCAGTCCAGCTTTCTGATAAATAGACCCGTAAGCAGGAAAAATTCTCCCGAGATATATAAAGGATAAAGGAATGAGGTATCATTCAATCTGAAGATATATGGCAGCGCCAGATTCAGCAATTCAATAAAAAAAAGAAAAGCAATACAATGAAAATATTGCTTTTCTTTATGATTTAATATGCTGTATTTTGCTGCTCCCAGCAGTATAACGGACAGGAGCAGTGCATAGTTCAGGAATAAAATTGCCTTATAAAGTTCAGCCATTCCTCAGTGTATCGTTTTTAAAATTCACCTCCAACTTCTACATCCGGGATACGGCAGATAGGAGGACATGGTTTTGCCCAGTCGTAAGTGTTGGAAATTGATTCAGCTCCCAATTCTGCATTTCTAAGATTTTCACGGAAAGAAATAAAGATAAGCGTTACCAACATTTTCCCGTAAATATCATTGTATCTGATTCCAAAAGAACAGGTAATACCTGCTAAACCATCATCTGAAAGGCAAAGGTCTGCTGTAGGAACATAGAATTTTCTGAAAATTCCACTTCCCTGATTTTCTCGGGTCTCTTTATAAAACCAATCCATCCCTTGATTTCTCCAACGTTCAATAGCATCTACAGCTTTGTCCTGCTCAAGAATAGGTGTATTGGAAACCGGAAGTCCCATATTGGCATTTTTTTCCATGCTCTCAAGATCTTTGGAAAGAACCGCATTTCTAATAAGCGTATATTCCTGGATTTCCTGAAGCCTCAGATCTTTCTCCAGCTCAGTAAGAAAGCTGTATGGATATTCTTTTACATCTATTTTTACCCCATCATTGTTCATAGGATAAAAAATAAGAATCAATCGGTCTCTGTAAATTCCAACTGCAGCACAGAAGTCTTTATAATCCTTAAACCCCTTCATCCATTCAAGGTGTTCTCTGGAAATATTAAAAACATAGTTGGTAGGGATAAGCTTTTGAATTTTGGAAAAGTCAGAAAGACATGCTTTCCACTGGTTTGATGCTGCTCTACATTCTTCTACAGGCAGCATATAGTCTACAATGTTTAATGTTGACATAAGCATAGTTTTTAGTCGTATAAAAATATACAAACTAAATATGCTATGCAAGAGGATTTTAATTAATAATTTTTCACAGTAATATGATAACAGCTCTGCTGCTTCTCTTTGATGTAATATATTCTACCTGCTTTCTCATAATGCTTTAAAACTTTCTCCAGAGCCACTTCCATTTTCGGATTGTATTTCAGAACATTGTTGAATCTTACGTAAGAAATGTCAAAAGAGTTGCCGTAGTTGTGAGAACTAATCCCTAGAGAGGCATTAGAATTGACTCTTCTCAGCCTGCACTGATCTTCAAGGGTTCTGGTAATGGATGAAACCGTAAATGTACCGCCTTTTGTATCCTTACTGAACTTTGACCCTATTTTTTCCAGAGTAGTTTTTGCCTTAGATACCATATAAGCTCTGCTGTAATCAAGTCTCTGAACCTGATACCCTTTGCCGGATTTTTTTATTTTGTGGAATTTTCCGTTGTTGATATATTTCTGTACGGTTTTGGAATCTTTCAATAACTGCACTCCAAAACCCTTGGAAGCATCAAGATGAGATTTATAAAGCGGTGTAGGTTCTACCTTCAATACAGTGGCAAGATCATAGCAGGGAAAAGCTTTTTTGGCTGCCTGCGAATAATGTAAACTATAAATAAAAGGTACAAAGACCACACAAAAAAACTTTCTCATTCACCTTCCTTTGAAATTACAAATGAAAGATAAAACATTTATGTTAGATCTTTCAAAACTGACGATAATACTCTCTCAACAAATCCCAAACAAACTTTACACCAAATTACAGATTTTGCAATTTTTGTTCCCTATTTTTTGAAATATTTTTTCAGTTTTAACTTTTTACTTTAAGATTTAAATTTTACATTTGAGATACATAAACAATAAACAACATGATAAAAAAACTTTTCGCTGAATTTTTCGGCACATTTTGGCTTGTTTTCGGAGGGTGTGGAAGCGCTGTTTTCGCAGCGGGTGTTCCAGACATCGGCATCGGACTTTTAGGCGTTGCTTTAGCCTTCGGTCTTACTGTTCTTACGATGGCTTACGCTGTAGGGCATATCTCAGGAGGGCATTTTAATCCGGCAGTTTCTTTCGGGCTTTTAGCAGGAGGAAGATTTCCTGCTAAAGACCTTATTCCTTACATTGTAGCCCAGTGTTTGGGAGCGATTGTAGCAGCAGGATGTCTGTATACAATCCTTAACGGTGCCGGAGCGGTAGAATTCTCAAAACCCGGAGATTTTGCCACGAACTTTTACGGTGAAGCTGTTTACAATGGAAAAGCTTTCAGTATGGGCGCAGCATTTCTTGCTGAGTTTTTATTAACTGCATTTTTCCTTATTGTAATCATGGGAGCTACAGATAAGTGGGCTAACGGTAAGTTTGCCGGTCTTGCCATCGGTCTTGCGCTTACTTTGATCCACCTGATCTCTATCCCGATTACCAATACCTCTGTAAACCCTGCGAGGTCCCTTTCTCAGGCAGTCTTTATGGGAGGAATTGCCATGTCACAGCTTTGGTTGTTCTGGGTTGCTCCTATTTTGGGAGGAGTTGTAGGCGGATTGATCTACAAGTTCTTACTTCAGAGAGATACTGCTGAAATTGCAGATTAGTTTTAAACAATATTTAATGATAAAATCCTGTCAGGCGGCAGGATTTTTTTATTTTCTGATTTTGAATAAGTTGTTTTGGAATTCTTTGAAGACGCAAAGTTTTTATAAAGGTTAGTTCTTATTGAAGGGAGCAAAGGGGTTACGACTACGTCGTGGATGAAGCTAGCTGTCAAAAAGCTTAGCCAAAATCAATTTTATTGATTTAAACTTTGCGTTGAAAAAAAATATTAGTCTTATTTCAGTTTTTTGATTTCAAAAGGATTTTTAAAGATGAGCTCTTCATGTTTTCCTTTGATTTCCATTTTGCGCTGAAGAAGATTAAGCGCCATTTTTCTGATGAAGAGATCTTTGTCATTCAGTTTCCAGTAAGAATCTTCATGAAGTTTTTTAGGTGGGCGGATCAGATAAAATTCGGTTTCCCAGGTATCTGCATTATGATAGAATTCAATGATTCCACAATGTTCAGGGATAAGAGCTGCATCTACCATTCCCATCGGGAGCAAAAAACTAAAGGAATTGCATACATAATCTCCACAGGAAATTTTATCATGTTTCAGAAATTTTTCTCCGGTATCTTTATTCAGATAGGATTTTTTGAAATCATTTTTAAAATCACTTTTTGAAAACTTGATCTCTATTTCATGACTTCCACCTTCTGAATCTATGATCAGAATATCCGCTTCCCAATCTGCCTGAAAATAATTCGTCAGCACGATTTCTTTTTCAAAATCGCAGTGTGAATGGATGTAGGCATGTATAAGTTCTTCTATTTTGATCATGGGTAATATTGTAAACGCAAAGTCCACAAAGTTTTTTATTTACTGACTGTTTAAAATGTTCGCAAAGGCGTTTCACTCAGCAAAAGTTACAGGCTATTTTTATTTATTGTGATTATACAAAAAATGACAAGCGAAGCGAATTGACCATTCATAATTGCCCTCTTATGTCCAAAATCATCAACTTACCAGCAGACTGCATCCTCTGATATCAGAATGATCTATTCTTCCCAATACCTGAAATTTATCACCAACTATTTTTCCTAAGTCCTGGGTTGCAATAAATGAGCAGGAATGCGTATTGGCAAGGTCAATGATATTAATAGCTCCTGTTCGGCCTTCTTTTTCATAGGCCAAAGGATCTTCTGCATTCCGAACCATGATTCTCATCCAGTTTGGACATTCGTATTCGTTATTTCCAAGAGAATAAGCCTGTGAAAGCAGTTCTGTCATGGAATATTCTGAATAGATTTTATCTGTTTTAAGACCTTCCTGCAAGATTTTCAACAATTCATCCTTGGTCATTTCTTCCTTTCGTCCTTTCATTCCTCCGGTTTCAATCACGATTAAATTTTCAGGAAAATTCAGGGATTCTTGGTTTTGCTCAGAATGACAGTAATCAAGAAAGTCTAATAAGGCAAAGGAAACTCCGAAAAGAATAACTTTTTTGCCCTGCAGTGTATTTAATAGCTCAAAAAGTTCAGCATGATTATAAAGAAAATATCCGTTTTCCGGTTTGGCAGACTTCTTCATCAGATAGTCCACCATATAGATCAGTGATGAGTTTTGTCTCTCAAGATAGCTTGGAAGTAGCCCAAGAAAAATAAAGTCTTCCGGTTTTCCGATAAATTGTTCAAAACTTTTATAAATGCTTTCTTCATACAACTCCGGATCTGCGATGAAATGTTTGGAAAGATTCATCTGGGTTGTTCCAGAACTTTGAAAGAAAAGATCAGCAGCCACATTTTTATCCAGGATCTGATGGTTTTTAAACATTTCAATAGGAAGAAACGGAATTTTCACCAAACTGTCGACATCATCGGGATTCACCTTCAGAAAATCAACGAATTTCCTGTATATTTCAACATTTTCATATTGATAACGAAATGTTTTCAATGATGCATTCAGAAAATCCTGTTCAGTCTGTATGTTGAATATATTTTTCAATTCCATAATTTTTGAGTTCCTTAATCCCTTACTACAAGGCAATTACAGAGATAAAATATTGTTATTTAATAATTTTTTAATGTATAAAACCTATTTTGGTAGACTTATTGCAATGTGTTACTTGGAATATGGATTAAAAACAAGAGTGGGTTTTTCCACCCGTTCGAAAGTTACCTCTTTTTAGGGGTAATTTTTTTTGCTTTATTTTTCAAAAGTCTTAAGTTCAAAATCCTTTTCAAAAACTCCGTAAGTGAAATAGGAAATCCAGTCTCCAAGGTTGATATATTTTGCGTTTTGTTCCAGATCCAGCACCATAGGCAGATGCCTGTGACCATAGATGAAATAATCAATCTTCTGAGTTTTCAGTTTTTCTTTGGAATAAATAATCAGAAACTCTTTATCTTCTCCCAGAAAAGCTTTGTCTTCTTCTCCAGAAATCATTTTATTTTTTTGGGAAAGGTATAATGCAATTTTCATAGCAATATCCGGATGAAGCCATTTGAAAAACCATTGAGCTACCGGATTGGTGAATAGTTTCTTCATCCTTTTGTATCCTTTGTCTCCAGGTCCCAAACCATCTCCATGAGCCAGCAGAAACTGCTTCCCTCCCATTTCAAAATATTGTTTCTGATAGAATACGGTACATCCGATTTCTTCTTCCAGATAATCTTTCATCCAGAGATCATGATTTCCGACAAAAAAATAAATATGAATTCCTCTGTCTTTCAATTCTGCAATTTTCCCAAGCACACGAACGTATCCTTTGGGAATAACATGCTTCCATTCATGCCAGAAGTCAAAAAGATCCCCCATTAAAAACAAAACCTGAGCATCTTCTTTGATCTCATCCATCCAGCGTATAAATCTCTCTTCACGTACCTTGCTTTCCTTGGGTGTAGGAGCGCCAAAATGCTGATCTGAAGCGAAATATACTTTTTTTCCAGGTTCTAAATTAATTGTTGTTTTTAACACCTTCTGAGTTTTGTGAAAAATTATTGATTATCTTCTGCAAACCATTCTCCATAAGAGTTTTCTGTCTCGTGAAGTTTAAGATAAGCTAAAGAAATTCCTTCGGGAAGCCTTGATTTTACTTTAGCAGCAATAGCATACAACATGTTTTCACAAGTCGGCTGGAAGCTGCAATAAATTACTTTATGTCCTTTCTGCTCAAGGTCATCTCCCAATTCTTTGTGTGGAGACAGCGCATTGACAAGAACCGCATGGTCCCATACATCTACGATCTCAGATTTTACGATACTTTTGATATCTCCGAAATCTACCACCATTCCATTTTTAGGATTTTCAATATCATTAATCGGTTTTCCTTTCACTGTTACAAACAGTTTATAGGAATGTCCATGCATATTTTTACACTTCCCATCGTAGTTGTAAAGCACGTGAGCCGTTTCGAATGTAAAAATTTTTGTAATACGTATCATAGTACAAAGATAGGATAAAACAGCTTAATACAGAAAAGACTGTTTCTATTACAGCGATTTTAAAATATTCTTTTTAATCAATTTTGAAAGTCAGATTATGATCCTTGGTTCCATCTACATTGATTGCATTGTAATGTACAGAAAGCCAGCCGTTTTTATTCATAACAAATTTAAACTGGTAGGTTTTTCCTTTTTCGAAATGAGATTTTGGAAGTACCAATTCAAAAGTGTTGTTCTTTTTCAGGTTCATATAATACGGCTTATCATCAGGATTCCAATCATTAAATGAGCCTGTCACTGAAATACTTTTGATATATTCCACACTTCTTTTGTCTGGAAATTGGTATGAGAAAATGATATTATCCTTTTCTGTTCGGTAGCCATAGTTTTCTTTTTTAATATTGGGATGAACAAAAGGTTCAGACTTTGTGTATTCTTCTGCTACCATGTATGGATCAAGCATTCGTTTATCCATCATACCGGCAATCTGATTGATCATAGGATAAAAAACCGGAAAGTCTTTATACCCGCTGTACATCACTATAATAGCCATATTCTGATCCGGAAAAATTCTGTAAGCACTTACATTTCCTCCTGAGAAATTATAGGATTTTATAGCATTAAAGATGTCCATATCCCAACCATGAGTAAAGGTGATCTCTTTATTTTTGTATTCAAATGGTTTCCACATCAACGCTTGAGTGGCAGGTTTCAGAAAATCATTTTTACTCAAATGAATGCTCCATTGTAAAAAAGCAGGTAATGCGATCGCTAAACCATTCGCAGAGTGCGCTCTTCTCCCTTCTACAAATGTTGATTTTTCATATTGATGTTTATCCTTGTTGTAGATATATTTTACAATCCTATTAGGAATTTTTTCAATGGAATTGGATGAAAATACGACCTGATTTTTAGAATCTGAAAACTGATTCTTCAGGATATAATCTTCAAATTTCTCTCCTGTTATTTTTTCAATGATCATCGTAATCAGCATGTAGTTGGTCTGATTATACCTGTAATCACTTCCGGTTTCAAATTCCATTTTTTCTTTTGACAGTCTATTAATAACCTCAGCGTTGGTAGCATCTGTTGCAATATCACTGAAATTAATCCAGTCCGGCAATCCTGAAGAATGAGATAACAAATTCTTTACTTTCACATTTTGCCATTCTGCCGGTATATTGTCAACATATTTTGAAATTTTATCTTCCACAGAAAGTTTCCCTTGCTCAACAAGCTGAAAAAGCCCAATATTTGACATTAGTTTTGTAGTGGAATATACTCTGAACATGGAATTGGAGTCTACTTTTTTATCACTTTCCAAGGTTTCCGTTCCATAATATTTCTGAAAAGTCACTTTATTGTTGGTAACAATTCCTACGGCCATTCCTGGTATCTCATTGATTTGAATAACTTTCTTTATATAACTGTCTATCGCTTTCGATTGTTCTGCAGTCTGACCATAAGCTGTAAAGAAAAAGCCTGAAAATAATATTGTTAAAAAAGATGATTTCATGGAGATGTTTGTTTGAAGTTTCCTTAGTAAAAACAGCTGTGGGTTTTATTATATTACATTAAGGAAATAAATTATCTGCTATTTTCTGGTTTTAATTGATCCGTTTCAAAGCCCAATTCATTCAAATAATTAATTCCGTTTTGTATTGCTATTAAATTCGTTCCTGACCATCCATCTTTTAATCCAAGAATAATAAGTTCTTTAATATATTTAGGCTCATTAAGATTAACCTCCTCTTCAGTATTCTTTATTTTATTAAATAACTTTACCCCTGACTTTAAAGGCTGCCCAATAATATAATTATCAACTGTTGAAAATTTAATGATTAAAGGTGTTTTTTTCTGTCCGCTTAAAAATACTTTTACAGTTAAGGTATTCGTTTCAGTGTCAGAATAATATTGATCTGTAACTGAATACAAATATTCTGTAGCATTGATGGTTATTTTTCTTAACTTACTTTTCATTACCTTGTCTTTCTATCAGGCTATTTTAGCTATTATTTTATCGTTTTTTCAAATCTGTTAATGACTTTATACTCTTTGTCTTTGATAACAATTTCATAATCTCCTTTGTCCAGGATTAAAAAACGGCTGTCTTTAGAAGTTTTGAGCTCAATGATATCAGCAGGAATTCCTTCTTTTTCAAATTCTCCTTTTCTGTATGCTAAAACCATGGCCGGATATATTGAAACTTTAGAAGCTGGAACCTTATAAAGCTTTCTGTTTTTATTCAACATCCAATTTGGTCTGCCTTCAACGTATTTTGTAACGGGATGAATGATTTTAATATCGGTATATAACTCCTTGTTTTCGCTATTGTATATTGCCTGATTTTCATCTTTTAAAACAACAGGAACCGTATTATTTGTCAATCTTAAAAGCGGTTCATTATATTTTGGGTTGCTTTTCTCTGAAAACTGAGTCTGATCAATGGTAAACGGATCCATACCTGTTAAGTCGGACAATCTTCCTGCCATTGTTTTCTCCCACGATTTATGAACACCTTCATAAGCATGCTGGTAACCGCAATAGATCAGGTATTTGCCCTCTTTATTTTTCTGCATAAAATCAGAGATATTTTTTGCTTCTCCAATTTCCCTTTCTTTGTTATTTCCTTCTGCTTCATAGGGAAAAAGCGTAAACCCAATTTTCAGGGCATTGTATATAAAATTTCCGAATTCCGGTTCTTTGGAGTAATATCCACTGTTAAGAGCAGCAAATTTTGTGGTATTTAAAGAGTCATTCGCTAATGTTTCAAGTCCCAAATATCTGTAGCCTTTGTCATACAATCCCTGAAGCAATGAAGATGCAAATGCTCTGTGGCTGGCATTATGATGAGCTTCATTAATGATGATAATCTGTTCACTGGCAGCTCTGTCTAAAATATAATCTTTTGCATTGACAGGGAGTAATTTTGTGAATCTCAGGCTATCTGCAACACTCAACTTTTTTACACGTCCAAAAGTCTCATCCCAACTTTCCAATGCAGATTGATATTGTCCGCTTATTGAGTAGTATGTTGCAGCCATCTGGCTTCTCCAGGATTGACTTTGGGTAGAGTCTGCCACCTTTTTTTTGATATCATCTGTAAACCAGTAAGGGTTTTCCTGGCCATAGCCGATTATGCTTAACAAGAGTAAAGCCAGCAAAGAAAAGAGTTTCATGTGTATTTAGTTTTTGATTGATAATTACCATCCGGTAGGCTACAAATTTAGAGCCAACAACATAAAAGTTCAGGCACAATCCACTTTATTATAATTTATTAGCAAATCTTGATTTATTCACAGTTACTTTATTCTTAAAAACTTTATAGATGTGGTATTGATTAATATTATTATGAGTAACTAAAACAGGTTCAGCATTACCCTCAACCATCATTTTAGAATATCCCAGATCTGATGAAAAGGCGTTTGAGTTCCATGAATAATATAATTCAACGGCCTTAATTTTATCAAAATCTATTTTTCTTTCTTTTCTATTCTGTTTATCCAATACGATTATTTGCTTTTCTAAAGTATCAATTTTAGTTTCTTCTTTTAAGTTCTGCAGGTAATACTTTCTTCTGATCATTGCTGTTCCTAAAAAAAGGTAAGTAAGAAAAGAAAACAGAAAAACTGGAATAGTAGAGGAAAATATTTTTGATAATGAAAGAGTATTCCACTCCAGGCTAATGTTACGTAGAATCATAACAGTAATAAAAATAGTAAAACACAGATAAAAATACCCCAATATCAAATTGCCTAGAATTTTATTCTTTTTATACTCAAATTCCATCTTAATAAATTAAAGTTATTTTACTGAATGTCTTAATTTTAATTAAAAAATTTCTCCAGCCAGTCGTTTTCCAGGCGCTTTATTTTCTTGGTTTCAGGATCAAACAGAATCCAAAGCGTACTTGAGTCTACCACAAGTTCATCATTGCAATAGAATTCAACTTTTCTCGGCTGCTTAGCGCCTTCGGGAGTCAGAGGATAAGTTCTTACCGTAATGATATCACCCAGATAAACCTGTTTTTTATATCGGATATGATGATCAAGAAGCATCCAGGCATCGTTTACATATTCGGTTTGCTGTTTCAGAAGATCCCAGTGTTCTGCCGCCACTTCTTCCACCCAGTGCACATATTGTACATTATTTACATGGTTATTCTGATCAATATGATCTTCTGTTACTTTGATCTGTTTTTCGTACATTAAATTCATTCTGCTGAAAGTTTACTCAAATGTATCATTTTAAAATAAAATTTCTTTATCCAGGCACTCACTTTTATGCACAAAAAAACGGAATCATACGTTCTGATTCCGTTATAATATTCAGTATATTGAATTTCTTATTTAGATTTTCCAGCAGGTTTTGCAGGTGTCGCTGTAGCGCCTAATTTAGTTTTTACAAGAGCTGTGATATCTTCACTTCCATCAGTGTAAACCAAATTGTTAGATTCATGGAATGATGTATCGAAGATAAAGTTCAATCCTCTTTCTTTAGCAACTGCAGAAATAACGCTCTTCACCTTTTGCTGTAAAGGAGTATACAATTCGCTTTGCTTAGCTGAAATATCTTTAGCCGCCTGTGCTCTTGAATCTTCTATTTTTTTACCTAAAGTCTGCAATTCTGTTTGTGCTGCCATCAGTTCTTTAGTTACAGCTTCTTTGTTGGCTTCACTAAGAGTCTTTTCTTTAGCCTGTGCTGCTTTCAATTTAGTCTGATAATCACCGATCATTTTTTCAATTTCTGCCTGCTTAGACTTAGTAAGATTATCAATAGTAGTTCCTATAGTATTTACTTCAGATAAACTTGCAAAAATATCCTCTGTATTTACACTTCCAACCTTCTGTTGAGCATTTGCAGCATTTGCAGTAAGCGTTAATCCTAATGTAATAAAAAGTACTTTAATTAAATTCATTTTTAATAATATTTTTTCAGCCCCAAATATAATTCAAATTTCAATTACTTATCATGTAGTATTTATTTCTTTATTATTTTAAAATATTCATATTATAAAAACAGACTTAAACCCCTTTAAACAAAAGAAAAACCTTCCCACAGACGAGAAGGTTTAATATCAAAAAAATAGGGAAAAACGACTAATGGAATTGTGCCGTTTCTGTAGAATCTTTCATCGCTACAGTAGCTGAAGAGCCGTTGGTCACAATATTCTGTACTTCATCAAAATATCCTGTCCCTACAAAAGACTGATGTTTCACTGCTCTGAATCCTTTTTGCTGTAATGCAAATTCACGCTCCTGAAGTTCTGAATATCCTGCCATTCCCCTTTCTTTATAAGCTAATGCCAATTCAAACATAGCTGTGTTCAAAGCATGGAATCCTGCGAGGGTAATAAACTGGAATTTATATCCCATTTTAGCCAGCTCTTCACGGAAAGTAGACATTTCTTCTACACTCAGTCTCGCTGCCCAGTTGAATGAAGGTGAACAGTTATAAGCCAGCATTTTCCCTGGAAATTTCGCATGAATTCCTTCCGCAAATCTTTTGGCCTGCTCCAGATCAGGGTTTGAAGTTTCCATCCAGATCAGATCTGCGTATGGTGCATAAGACAGACCTCTGTCTATTCCCTGTTCCACACCATTTTTTACTACATAAAATCCTTCAGAAGTTCTTTCTCCCGTCACGAATTTTTTATCTCTGTCATCAATATCAGAAGTCAGTAAATCTGCCGCATCAGCATCCGTTCTGGCAATAATAAGGCTCGGAACACCTAATACATCAGCAGCCAGACGTGCAGCAATCAGTTTATTGACGGCTTCCTGTGTAGGCACTAATACTTTCCCACCTAAGTGTCCGCATTTTTTGGCAGAAGAAAGCTGATCTTCAAAATGTACGGCTGCAGCTCCTGCTTCGATCATCTGTTTCATCAGTTCAAAAGCATTCAGATTGCCTCCAAAACCAGCTTCAGCATCTGCAATGATAGGCACAAGATATTCTTTATTTCCTGTTCCGCTTACAGATTGCACCTGATCTGCTCTCAATAAGGCATTATTAATTTTCTTTACCACAGAAGGCACTGAATTGGCCGGATACAATGACTGATCAGGATACATTTCCCCTGATAGATTGGCATCTGCAGCCACCTGCCATCCTGAAAGATATATTGCTTCCAGACCAGCATCCACTTCCTGCACTGCCTGATTACCAGTTAACGCCCCCAGTCCTGCCACATAATCCTGAGTATTTAATTTATCCCAGAATTTTTTGGACATTTCCGTAGCAATTGTGTAATCTATGGTATAAGAACCACGAAGTTTCAGAACTTCTTCTGCTGTATAAGGTCTTTTTACACCGTTCCAACGTGGATTTGTCAGCCAATCTTGCTCTAGAGCCTGGATTTGTTCTTGTCTTGTTTTCATAATATTTGGATTTTGTTTGATTAGATTTTGGGTTTCGAGATACGGGATACGAGGTTCGAGGTACGGGGTACGAGGTATGATTGTCAAACTTTCGGACACTTCTACTCTCTCACTCTCAAACTAGATAAAAGGGTATGCTTTAAGGGTTAGAAATTCTTCAAAATTTTCAGAGAAGATCAGCTCATTGAAAAGTTCTTTGGCAAGGTTAAATTTCCCGTTTTGGAAACGGGTTTCTCCTACATACTTTTCAATATTGTCCATTTCTTCTTTTTCCCACTGTAATACCATGTTTCGGGTTAATGTTCTGTCGTCACTCAGGACCGCTTCATTTTTCAGCCATTGCCAGATTTGTGTCCTTGAAATCTCAGCAGTAGCGGCATCTTCCATCAGATTATAAATGGCGGCTGCGCCAGTTCCCATCAGCCAGCTTTCAAGGTAAAGAATTCCTACATTGATGTTTTTTCTGACTCCTTTTTCGGTAATATCTCCTTTAGGAATTTCCAACAGTTGGTTTTCTGTTATATGATATTCAATTTTTTTATCGATCTGGTTTTTGGTTGGCATATACTCATCAAAAATTTCTTTTGCCACCGCTACCAATGCCGGATGTGCAACCCAAGTTCCGTCATGACCATTTTTCACTTCTCTTTCTTTGTCATTTCTTACTTTTTCAAAAGCCTTTCTATTGGCTTCGTCATCATCTTTTACAGGAATCTGGGCCGCCATTCCACCAATTGCATGTACACTTCGTTGATGACAGATTTCGATCACTCTTTTTGAATATGCACTCATAAAAGGAGAAGTCATAGTCACCTGATCTCTATCCGGAACAATAAATTCAGGAAGGTTTCTGAATTTTTTAATGTAAGAGAAAATATAATCCCATCTTCCACAATTCAATCCTGCACTGTGTTCTTTTAATTCAAATAAAATTTCATCAATCTGAAATGATGCAGTAATCGTTTCTATTAAAACAGTAGATTTAATAGTTCCCTCCGGAATTCCAAGATAGTTTTGTGCAAAAACAAAAACCTCATTCCACCATCGGGCTTCTTTATAGTGTTCTAATTTTGGAAGATAAAAATAAGGGCCACTTCCGTTTTCCAAAAGCTGTTTTGCATTTCTGAAAAAGTAGATTCCAAAATCCGTCAGTGAACCTGAAGCTTTCTCTCCATTGATTTCAATATGCTTCTCCGGAAGATGCAGCCCCCGTGGACGAACCTGTAAAACTGCCGTTTTTTCATTAAGAGTGTACGCTTTTCCTTTTTCGTTAATAAAATCAATCTTACGGTTAATGGCATCAGAAAGATTAATCTGTCCCTGGATGCAGTTCTCCCAAACCGGCGAACTGCTGTCTTCAAAATCAGCCATGAACGTAGAAGCTCCGGAATTCAGGGCATTGATAATCATCTTACGGTCAACAGGGCCGGTAATTTCTACTCTTCTGTCCAACATATCTTCAGGAAGCGGAGCGCATACCCAATTTCCGTTTCGGATGTCTACTGTTTCCTGTAAGAACTCAGGAAGATTTCCTTTATCAAGATTATGCTGTGTTTTTTTTCTTTCTTCTAAAAGTTCAAGTCTTTTATGATTAAAATTCTGATGAAGCGAAATCAGAAAATCTGTCAAATCAGGAGTAAATATTTCCTCAAACTGCTTCTGTGACTTTATTTCTAATTGAGTCTTGGTTTCCATAACGTATTGATTTTGTGATTTGATGTTACAAACATAAATAAAAATTTTCACAAACAGCGAACGTTCGCTAAATTTATTTAAAATTTATTATGCGAATAATCGCATCTAATTATTTATATTTGAGTAATGAATTCAGAAAGCGACTTTATCAAAACAGTTTTCGGGCTAAAACTGAAGCAGCAGAGACAAAAGAAAAACTGGTCTCTGCAGGACCTTGCTGTAAAGACAGGATTATCAAAATCTTACCTCAACGAAATTGAGAACGGGAAAAAATATCCCAAACACGATAAAATCATTCAGCTTTCTGAAGCACTGAGCTGTACTTTTGATGATCTGGTTTCTACCAAGCTGGATAAAAGCCTGGCTCCTTTCAACGAAATTCTTCAGTCTGATTTCTTCAAAGAAGTTCCGCTGGAACTGTTCGGGATCAATAAAAATAACCTCATCAGTATTATCAGCGATGCTCCTAAAAAAGTAACGGCTTTTATCAATGCTCTAATCGAAATTTCCCAGAATTATAATCTTGGCAAGGAAAGATTTTATTTTGCCGTACTGAGGTCATTCCAGGAATTGTATGATAATTATTTCCCGGAAATTGAGGAAAAAGTAGAGATGTTTACTGAAGAAAATCAATTACAGATAGGAAAAAACTTAAAGTCTGATGTTCTGAAGAAAATTCTTGCAGAAAAATTCAGCTATACCATTCAATCTGAAGATTTTGAAAAATATGGAACGTTGGATAATCTGCGTTCGCTTTTTATTCCGGAGAAAAAACTTTTACTTCTGAATCAAAAACTGGAAAAGGATCAGAAAACGTTCATCCTGGCAAAGGAAATCGGCTTCAATGTTCTGGAATTAAAAAATCGCCCCAATACGTATTCATGGCTGGATTTTGGAAGTTTTGAAGAAATACTGAATAACTTTTATGCGTCCTATTTCGCAGGAGCATTGCTCATTTCAAAAGAACCCGTTATTGAAAAGTCCTCCGAGTTTTTCCAGCAAAATAAATGGGAGCCTAAAAATTTCGAAAGTCTTATCAACAGTTTTACCCGATCACCGGAAACCTTCTATTATCGCCTTACGAACATTCTTTCAGCTGAGATGGGAATTAAGGACCTTTTTTATTTATGTCTGGTAAAAAAGAAAAATTCGGATAAAATCCAGATTTTAAAAGAGCTTCATCTGAACCATCAGCAAGCACCTCATGCCAATGCTACCAATGAACATTATTGCAGAAGATGGATTGCGGTGAAAAACCTTGACGATTTAAAAGAAAATGAAACCCTGACGGATGCTCAGATTTCCCATTATAAAGATCAGGGAATAAGCTATCTGGTGATTTCTACTTCACAAAAAAATCCTTTCTCAGATGGAAGCAACAGAAGTTACTGTCTTGGTATTTTGCTGAATTCACAAACGATAAAAAAAATAAGTTTCATCAAATCTCCTTCTTTAAAAACCATCAATGTAGGGGTTACCTGCGAATCCTGCAGTATTGCTGATTGTGAAGTAAGACAAGCTCCACCGGTAAGACTGGAAAAGGAACATTTTAATCTGAGCATGAAGAACGCTGTGGAGAAGATCAGGAAGAGTTTTGAGGATGTTTAAAAGTGAATGGTGAATTGTCAATGCGCTTCGCTTGTGAGTTTTTATGTGAGGTTCGGGATACGAGATTCGGGTTTGTGAATAATAGATTTGCTGTTAAAACTTACACATAAGTTATTTATCTAAACGCAGAGTTCACAAAGTTTTTCTATACTATTTATAACTTTTCCGATCGCTATGACGTTTCACTCAGCAACGAAAAAATTTCCCTCTGCTCAATGAAATATCCTTGTGAACTATATATGAGATCAGCCGACAAACCTTTGCGAAAGTCATGGTTAATAATAATTCACTATTGACTTTGCAACGCAAAAATTGACGATTATTTTATATCTTAGTAAAAACACACTATGATATTAGATGTATTGTTTCCTAACCGCTGCATCCACTGCAACACAATCATTGATCCCGAACTTTTGGTTTGTGACCTTTGTTTTAGCCAGATTCATTTTACACACTATGATTATTTTAAAAATAATCCGGTCAAGGAAAAATGCAGTTTATTTTTTCCGGTTGAAAACGCTTATTCTTTAATACAGTTTGAAGAAGAAGGCTTAAGCCGTAAGATTATTCATGACCTAAAATATAGAGGCAGGGAAAAAGTGGGAAAGATTCTGGCCGACTGGACTATAGAGCGTCTGGATTTCAATGATGAAAAGCCTGATTTACTGGTAAACGTTCCTCTTCACCCAAGGAAACTCAAAGAGCGCGGATATAATCAACTCCATTTATTCACAGAAACGTTGTCTTCATTTTATAACATTCCTTTCGATCATCAATTAATTAAACGAAATTACTATTCAAAAGCCCAGGCTTTAAAAGACAAGAAGCATAGATTGGAATCTACTAATATGTTCTCCATCACCCAACCTATTACCGGGAAGCACATCCTCCTGATCGATGATGTTTTTACTACAGGAAATACTGTTTCATCGGTTGCATGGGAGATTTTGAATGCAGGGAATAATAAAGTGAGTGTTTTGGTGATGGCTGAGGATATTTGAGGCGGGGTGCGAGGTACGAGTTTCGGGATGGTGAGATACGGGATACGAGTTTTGAGATACGAGGTGCGGGATTTTGGGCACGGATCATATTCAAAAATATTTCCAACCCCTAACATATCTAAACGCTCTCACACTCCTACTTAATCTATTTTCACGATTCAATTCTTTTTCCTAATTTTCCGGAAACTATACAACTATGCCCAATCTGCTTTTACTGCACGGAGCTTTAGGTCACAGCGACATTTTCAAGCCTTATCTGAATACGCTGTCCCCATATTTCACGGTACACACCCCTTTATTTTCAGGACACGGAGATCAGGAGCTTCCGGCAGACGGTATCAATATTAAAAAATACACCAAGGAATTATCCGAATACTGTAAAGCAAATAGTCTGACAGATGTATCAATCTTCGGACATAGTATGGGAGGTTACGTTGCGCTTTGTTATGCCATGGAAAGCCCTGAAAATGTAAATTCTGTTATAACGCTGGGAACAAAGTTCGACTGGACTGAAGAACAGGCTTTGAAAGAAAGCAAGATGCTTAATCCGGATGTTATTCTTGAAAAAATTCCGCAGTATGCTAAGCTTTTAGAATCACAACACGGAGCAAAATGGAAACAACTTCTTCCGGCGATTGCTGATTTAATGATCGATTTAGGTAAAAATCCTCCACTGGAAAATAATTTTGCCACGATCAATATTCCAACTCAAATTATGGTGGGAGATAAAGATAACATGGTCACTATTGAAGAAAGTATAAGAGTTTACAGAAGCCTACCAAACGCAAAATTGGCCGTACTTCCGGATACAAAGCATCCTATGGATAAAGTACGACCTGATTTATTATTGAACTTAATAAAAGATTTCTGGAATCTTTCTTAATTTATCTCTGAAGTTTTTCTCCGTAGCTCAAATCTCCGGCATCTCCTAATCCAGGAGTGATATATCCTTTAGAAGTTAGATCTTCGTCAATGGCTCCTACCCAGATGTGAGCTTCAGGATAAGCATTCTGGACAGTTTCCACTCCTTGCTTCGATGCAATAGCTGCAACAATATGAAGCTGGGTTGGATTTCCGTTAGTTAGCAAATCTTTGATCGCTTCAATCAGAGAAGCTCCTGTAGCCAACATGGGATCTGCCACGATAAGAGGTCTGCCTTCGATACTAGGGCAGGTAAGATAATCCTGTTTGATTGAGAAATAATCGTTGGCATCGTGTTTTCTGTAGGCTGCTACAAAACCGCAGTCTGCTCTGTCTAGATAATTCAAGATTCCTTCAAACAATGGAACTCCAGCTCTTAAAATAGTGGTAATAACCGGTTGTACCGCAATTTCCTTGCTTTTTATTGTATCTAAAGGAGTTTGAATTTCAACTTCTCTGTACTCCAGTCCTTTACTGATTTCAAAAGCGGCAATCTCCCCGATTCTTTCCATATTCCTTCTGAATCTCATTCGGTCATGCTGGATAGTAACGTTTCTAAGTTCGTTAATCCATTCGTTGACCAGAGAAAAGTGTTGCGATAAAATAGTAAGCATGAAAATTTTATTTTTAATTTCAGTTAATTGATATTAATTGCTGCAAAATTACAACTAAAAAACGAATTGAAAGATTGAGCGTAAGGAGAAGTCAGCTCTGATGGCATAAAAAACTCCGGCAAGCTTCGCTTGCCGGAGTTTTTGTGAACAGTAGTTCTTATTATTTTTGTCTGAAATAAACTTCAATTGGAACTCCGGTAAACCCGAATTGTTTTCTCAACTGATTTTCAGTAAATCTTTTATATGGTTCTTTCACATATTGTGGAAGATTACAGAAGAATACAAACTGTGGTGAAGGCGTAGGAAGCTGCACACAATATTTGATTTTAATGTATTTCCCTTTCAACGCCGGTGGTGGTGTCTGTTCGAAGATCGGAAGCATTACTTCATTCAGTTTTGAAGTTTTGATTTTCTTCTTACGGTCTTCATAAACCTCCATCGCTACTTCTACAGCTTTTAAGATTCTCTGCTTCGTTAAAGCTGAAACAAATAAGATTGGAATATCCTGGAACTGACCGATTTTATCTTTGATTGATTTTTCGAAATCACGCATCGTATTGGTCTGCTTGTCTTCAATTAAATCCCACTTATTAACAAGGATTACAATTCCTTTTCTGTTTTTCTGAGCCAATCCGAAGATATTCATATCCTGAGATTCCCATCCCTGTGTAGCATCCACCATGATGATCACGACGTCAGAATATTCGATAGAGCGGATCGATCTCATTACAGAATAGAATTCAAGGTCTTCGTTTACCTTAGACTTTCTTCTCATCCCTGCGGTATCTACCAATACAAACTCGTGTCCGAATTTGTTATATAAAGTCTGGATACTGTCTCTGGTAGTTCCTGCAATATCGGTTACGATATTTCTTTCAACATCCAATAAAGCATTGGTCATGGTAGACTTTCCTACGTTTGGACGACCTGCAATGGTGATTTTGGGCAATCCTTCAAAAGGATCTTTATATTCTGTAGTAGGGAAATCTTTAACGATATCATCTAATAAATCTCCAGTTCCCGAACCTGTAGCAGAAGAAAGTGTATAATATTTATCAATTCCTAACTGATAGAATTCTGTTGCAGGAAGTTCTTCCTTTGCAGAATCTACTTTATTGATAACGATATAAATAGGTTTGTTGGATCTTCTAAGAAGTCTGTAGATTTCATAGTCTGTGTCAGTAAGTCCTTCTTCCACATTCATCATAAAGATAATAGAAGTGGCTTCATCAACCGCTAATTGTACCTGTTTACGGATTTCTTCTTCGAAGATATCATCAGTACCTACATCATAACCTCCGGTATCAATTACCGTAAAGTCTACTCCATTCCAGTCTGATTTTCCGTAGTGACGGTCTCTGGTAACACCAGCGGTAGAATCTACAATAGCTTCTCTTCTTTCTAATAAACGATTAAAAAGCGTGGATTTTCCTACGTTGGGGCGTCCAACGATGGCGACAATATTTGACATAAAAAATGTTTAATAATCCTTTTACTTTGCTCAAGGATATGTTATTAATGGGTTACTCCAACTTTTGGAGCCCAATTTTTTGCAAAGATAAGGTTTTATTATTTAACAGATGGAAGCTGGGAGAAGGAGGGCAGATGTTATTATCCATCGGATAAATTGACGTAACCTTACTCTTCAAATTGAACAGATAATATCCACCAATCTATTGTTTGTGGGTAGAAACAGATTTTTTTTAAATTTTTATTGAAAAATAATTATTTGGATATCAATAAGTAAAGCCACCACCATCCTATTATGTTAACTAATCTTTAATTTAGATTTTCATATTTAAAATAATTTCTATAATTTCGCGGCATAGAAACAGACCCATGGTGTAGCGGTAACACTACTGATTTTGGTTCAGTCATCTGGGGTTCGAATCCCTGTGGGTCTACAAACCATCCTTTTTTAAGGATGGTTTTTGTTTTTTGTTCCCTTTTGAAAAATAAAAAAGGTAGATACTGAATGAGTCATAAAAGGGGGCTAAGCAAAAAGTTTGGTTAATCTAAAGAGGAAAAATGTTCTATCCTTTCCCCCTCTATGCTGCATTCCGAAGCTTTTGATTTTAGCATTAAAAGATTCAGCAGAAGCATTAGTGCTTCTTTTGTCAAAAAAGGCCAAGATCTCTCTATAATGATTCATTATTGTTTTTCTTAAGAAAGATTCTCCAGCAGTTTTATCAATCCATCTACTCCTTTTGATATGAAGAAGAACCCGTTTTCTCCTCAAAATCGATATGAAGCATTCCATCAACTTCTTCTGCTTTTATGATATCAAAGTACTCTGCTAAAAATCCGGAAGTAAGAGTTTTACTAGTTCATCAGGAATATACATATTCCAAATTTAAAAAACTTAACACTACATCCCCAACTTTTGAGACTGATCCCATTTATGGTACTAATATAAAATATTGATGAATTGATTATTAATTCACACCGTCTTATTTCAGTTAAAAATACATCTTACTGCAACTACAGAATAGCAAGGTCAAAAAACTTTTATAAGGACCAAAAAACAATGAAATTTGCACTCTAAAGAATATTAATAATCATTGAAGTCAAAAAAATACACCAAGAAAACAGCATAGAAAAAATGTAAAAGAATGTAGTTGATTTAAAATAAAATTACAAAAAACATTGCGAAAATATATGTTTTCTAAGTTGTAACCCTATTAATAATTCACTAATTGACAGTACGATAAAAGAGGGCGAAAATCAATAATTGCTCAAAAGAAATAGAATTCTATTTAATTACAATAAGCCTAACAGGAATAGACTTTCCCTCAAATCATCAATTTTATAAAAACTAATTTCCAATAATAATGAAAGTACCATTAAAAACAATATTTAGCTGTTTTGAAAAGGGTGATATCCCCACAGAACATCAGTTTCAGCAGACCTTTTCTTCATTCCGTCATTTAGATGAAAATATCGCGATGGATGAGGTAATGGGTTTAAATGAAACTTTTCAAAAAACGGTATCCAGCACAACTTTTACAAATCATCTGCAAGATGAAAGCGCACACGATTTAGTGCTCGCAAAACTTAATGCCTCCAATCTTACTGCTAGAAATATAGAAGAATGGAAAGAAAAATTAAAGATCAAACTAGCAGCCACTATAGACGATGGTGAAGAGACCGGAAATGTCTATACAAAGGAGCAAATCGAGGAAATTGTAAATATACTTCAGGAGCAGATAGAATTGCTTAAAGGGTCAGGAGCAAATTCTCCCTTTGGAGGAATTGTAAGGCCTACTGATAATATTATTGTTAAGCCCGGATCAGCAAAATGGTTTTGGGCAGGGAGTGGAGTTTATGAAAATGCTTCAGGAGTTAAGATTGAAAATTTCGGAATAATTTCCTTTGATGGTTTTGTTTGGTCTGTTCTGGAGGTTAATATGCCTGCAGGTGGAACAGATGGTTTTATTGATTTAACACAAGAAGATTAAAATGAGATATACAGGAAGAATTTATTTTACAAATTACGAAAGATCAGATAAAGAAGTTGCAGATAATTTCATTTATCCCGTGATGTTTTTCATTAAAAATGAAGAAGGAAAAATCATTAAACAGATTGCATATTCAGCTTTAGGAGAAAAGTCAGAAAGTGAATACGGAACTGGTAGTGGAACCGGAGGAGGCAATGGAATTGTTTTCCGCGCAAAATCTGAAATACCTGCATCGTTCGTAAAATCATTCGGAAGTGAAATTAGAATAGTTTTTTCGTGGTCATCCATCGACAGCGTTGATGGTAGTGAGACTGGCGGAGGAACTGCGAGTATTTTAAAAGGAAACACGATCCTATTTAATAAAAACATTAATCAGGGAGCCAATGATATAGATATCACGCCATATATTTTGGCGGGAGATAATACAATAACGCTTAGTATCACCGATAGTTATGGAAATAATAGGAAATTAAAATATGATATTCAAACAATAGCACTTGCTTTAAGTACTACATACGACAAGACCACTATTAATTCGGGACCCATCATTTTTCGATATATTCCAACCGGGAATGTCGAGAAGACGATTCATTTCAAATTAAATGGATCAGATCTTCCGCCAGTAGTTACTTCAATTAATAACAAAGAGCTTCTTTATGAAATTCCTGCACAGTCGCACGGAGTTCATATTTTAGAGGTGTATATGACCGCTGATTTGTCAGGAGAGATCATTGAAAGCAATCACTTATTTACAGATATTATCAGTGTTGTTGCCGGTAATTTAACGCCTCTGGTTTCTTCAGCAAATCATGTTGTTGCTAATCAATATGCTCCAGCTTCCATTGAATACCTGGTGTATTCACCATCGTCAAATTATAGCGATGTTGAGATTTTGGTAGATGGAGTGAAGGTTTCTGAATTACTTGTAAATAGAAGTTTGCAGAAGTTCACCTATACATTTACGGACTCAGGTGCGCACACTGTAACTTTTAAATGTGGCAATATCACGAAAAATACTTCAGTAGTTGTAACTGCTTTCGATATTCAAGTTGAAGCCGAAACGTTAGGCCTGGAATTATTTTTAAGCAGTCGAAACAGAAGCAATTCAGAGATTAACAAAAACGAGTGGAAATACAAAAACCTGTCATGTACTCTTACTGATTTTGATTTCAGCACCAATGGGTGGGTTCAAGATTCAAAGGGTTCTGTGGCGCTTAAAGTGAGCGGAAATGCAAGGGTTGAAATTCCTTTCAAGATTTTTGAAAATGATTTTAAAACAGGTGGTAAAACATTAGAATTTGAATTTTCAACTTCAGATATAAAAAACAGTGACAGTACTATTTTTTCTTGTAAAAATGGAAATGTTGGATTTGTTGCTACCTCAAATTCGTTTTCGTTCAGTTCTGAGCAGGACGGTACGTCCATATTTTTTAAAGAAGAGGAAAGGATTCGTGTAAGTGTAGTCGTTACAAAGGTTGCAGATCAAAGATTGGTATTTGTGTATATCAATGGAATTATATCTTCATTATATCAGTATAATTCATTAGACAGCTTTTTACAACAAGCTCCTCAAAACATTACCATTGGAAGCAGTGATTGTAATATTAATCTATATAATATTCGGGTTTATAATAATAATCTAAACGCCGATCAGATGTTGTCGAATTTTATTGCTGACATGGATAACCTGGTTGAAAAAGTCAACATTTACGAGAGAAATAAACTGTACGATGCATTCGGAAATTTGTCCTACGATAAATGTTTACAATCAATTCCATGCTTAACCATTGTTGGAGATTTGCCAACTTATAAGGGCGATAAAAAAACAATTGTTGGAGCGTATGAAAATGCTCAAGATCCTACAAAATCGTTTTCTTATGTAAATGCGAGTATTGATGTTCAGGGTACATCCTCACAATATTATCCCCGAAAAAACTTTAAAATCAAATTTAATGGAGGTTTTAAAAATGGTGAAATAAATTCTTCAAAATACAAGCTTCGTGATAATTCATTGGCTGAAAAGACATTTACTTTTAAAGCTGACTTCATGGAATCTTCAGGTTCTCACAACATTGGTCTGGCGAGGCTTGCACAAGATTCTTTAAATCAATTGGGTTATTTAGTTCCACCACAATTAATTAATCCTAACATCCGTACTACGATGGACGGGTTTCCAATGCTTATATTTCACAGAGCGACACCAGACTCGGAGCGTATTTTCTTAGGAAAATATAATTTTAACAATGATAAGTCAAATGAAGCAACAACGGGTTTTACAGGTGGGCAGGAATGTTGGGAATTTTTAAACAATACGTCAGATAATACATTATTTATTGCTACAGATTTTCAAAGTGTAGACGGAAATGGTAAGCATTTATGGAAAAATGATTTTGAGGGAAGATATCCGGAAGATAATGAAGATACTTCGAATCTTGAAGCTTTGCATAGATGGATTGTGAGTTGCAAAAATAATCCTGCAAAATTCAAAACAGAGGCTCCAGATCATTTTAATATTCAGTTTTTACTCTTTTACTATGTCTTCACTGAGTTCTTTGCAATGGTTGATCAGCGCTCTAAAAATCAAATGTTTGCGATGTATCCGGATGCGCAGGGAAACAACCGTTGGTATCTTATTTTTTATGATAATGATACGGTTTTAGGTCTTAATAACGAAGGCCACAATGTGTATGATTACTGGGTAGAGGCTCACGACCAAGTAGGAAGTGGTTTTGTCTGGAATGGGGCGCTTTCAGAGCTTTGGAAATTGGTTGAAGTGGCTTTTGATACTGAAATTACCGCATTATATCAGCAAATGAGAACTTCAGGAATTCTGACTTATGATAAGTGCAACACTTATTTTAACACATTAGAATCTGACAAATGGGCAGAAAGTATTTTTAATGAAGATGCAAAATATAAATATATAGATCCTTTGGTTGTTGCTGGGAATGGAAGTTACTTATACACCGCACAAGGTTCAAGAAAATCGCACAGGAATTATTGGTTATTAAATAGATTCAGATATATGGACGGAAAGTATGACACCTCTACTTTCTCTTCTGATTATATCACGATGCGACTTTATACACCTTCGGGAACGCCTGTAGTTGCTCCCAATGCTAATTTTTTACTAACTGCTCAAAAAGACGGGTATACGAAAGTTAAGTTTGGTTCTTATATCAACCGTGCGAGGCTTAGAAAAAATGTTGCATCTTTAGTTCAAGCTCCGGCTATTACTTTTAATGATACAGAAACCATTATTTATGGTGCATCTGCAATTAAAGATCTTGGAGATTTGTCAGGAAAGTATCTTGGTACTTTAGATGTTTCAAAAGCGACGAAGTTGTCAAAACTACGAATAGGAAGTCAAATTTCCGGTTATTCAAATCAAAATTTGAGAAACTTGTTTATTGGTAATAATACAATTTTAGAAGAATTAGATATTTCAAATTGCCCAAATTTAAAACAATCAATAGATTTAACTGCTTGTACAAGTATTAAAAATATTTCCGCTGCAGGAACAGGAATAACCTCTGTATTGTTACCTAAAGGAGGGTTGCTCTTTTCTTTAATTTTGCCAAATACAGCAAATACTTTGATTTTGGATAATCAAAAATTTATTAAAAATTCTAATTTAACTTTTACGGCAAGTTCTATAACAACTCTTGTAATTAAGGATTGTCCTTTGATGAATGTTTATGATATTGCCACTTCGTTGAAAAATTTGGCTAGATTGAGAATTAATAATTTAAACGGAAGTAGTATTTCTAGTGAAAATTTTTTTCCACTTATCAATGCTAAAGGAATTGATGATTCGGGTAATACCACCCCACATTCTATCGTTGAAGGAAAATGGACTTTTACAAACATTTATGCAGAGGATAAAACTTTTATGGAAGCTAATTGGCCAGATTTTAAATTTACTTATAAAAACATTACTAATTTTATCCAAATTAGTGATTCAAGAAAAAAAGATATTTTATTAAAACTTTATGATACTGATGGTGATAAAGAATTAAGTTTTTCAGAAGCAAGATCTGTTACTGATATACCTGCCAATACTTTTAATCCTTATGTTAATTCCGGAACACATCTTTTAGGGAATTTTGATGAATTTAGATTTTTTAAAAATGTAGAGAC
>CBFQYI010000005.1:0-28240 GCA_965720825.1 uncultured Chryseobacterium sp.
CAGATCAACACAGAATATTCTGCATTGATGTCTAAAGTAATGTCAAACGGAAACGGATATGCAAAATTCCCTATCAACGAGCCTGCAGAAGGTAAAAAGAAATCTCAGGTAGAAGAATATCTTGATTTCTACGAAGGAGAAGGAGTGCAGCACATCGCTGTCGCTACAAAAGACATCATCCACACCGTAACTGAATTGAAAAAACGTGGTGTAGAGTTCCTTTCTGCTCCACCGGAAGCCTATTACGATATGGTTCCTGAAAGAGTAGGTCACATTGATGAAGATCTTAAAAAACTTCAGGAGTTAGGTATACTTATTGATCATGATGAAGAAGGATATTTATTACAGATCTTTACGAAGCCTGTAGAAGACCGTCCTACTCTATTCTTCGAAATTATTGAAAGACACGGTGCACAGAGTTTTGGTGCCGGAAACTTCAAAGCATTGTTCGAAGCATTAGAAAGAGAACAGGAAAGAAGAGGTAATCTTTAATTTTACATTAAAAATATAAGTTTTGTCAGAATACGGTATTCTGGCAAAACTTTTTTATAAAACACAGTATATGAGAAAACTTTTAATCGGGACTTTCCTTCTGGGAACCTTAGGGCTTAAAGCTCAATATGGAACTTTGAATGAAATCCTTAACCGACTTGAACAAAGAAAAGGCATCAATCAACATCTTGAAAATGTAAATATTGATAACAAAAAGTTTGTTTTCATCAAGGATGAAGCCGATCATACGGAGCGGGACTTTATTATTATCAAAAGAAATAATGCCACCTACGTAGAAGTTTTCGATGATAAAGCAACAGGAGAAAGCAGCTCCAATGTTTTCACCGGTGATATCATCAGGAAAAAAAATATTATTTCTTTAAGAGCTGATATGCTTGAAAACAAAAAAATCCCAATGCCTGTCACCAAGACTTTATTGCTGACGCAACAAGATAATATTTTGTATCTTATCGATGTCAATACCAGAGACAGATGGATTGATGAAGCCTCTTACTCAAAAAAGCCCAAATAAATGTTCCGGGGAATTCTCCGGATGATATTGAATCTAACTAAAATCTAAACTTATGAAATCATTTGTAGACTATTCCTCAAATTCGGATTTTTCTATACATAATATTCCTTTCGGAGTCGCAGTTTTTAACAAAGAATATATCGGATGCTGTACAAGAATCGGAGATCAGGTCATTGATCTTGCTACGTTGTACGATCTTGGTTATTTTGAAGATATTGAAGGATTAGACGACAATGTTTTTGAAGCGTATACCATCAACGAATTTATCGAACTGGGTAAACCTGTTACCAATGCTGTTCGTACTAAAATCCAAACTTTATTACAGGAAGGATCAACTTTATCAAAAGATCAGAAAACTATTGAAGAAGCTTTCTATGACCTGGATAAAGTAAAAATGATGATGCCTGTTCACATCCCGAACTACACCGATTTCTACAGCAGCATCGAACATGCTACCAACGTAGGAAAAATGTTCCGTGATCCGGCAAATGCTTTATTACCCAACTGGAAACATTTACCGGTAGGTTACCACGGGAGAGCATCCTCAATCGTAGTTTCCGGGACAGAAATCAACCGTCCTAAAGGTCAGACAAAACCCGCAGATGCAGACAAACCGGTTTTCGGAGTATCTAAACAATTGGATTTCGAACTGGAAATGGCTTTCATCATCAATAAAAATACAGAGATGGGAGAAAGCATCTCTACCAAAGAGGCAGAAGATGCGATCTTCGGAATGGTCGTTTTCAATGACTGGTCTGCTAGAGATATCCAATCCTGGGAATATGTTCCGCTAGGGCCATTCCTTGCGAAAAACTTCGGTTCTTCTATTTCTCCATGGGTGGTTACGCTTGAAGCTTTGGAACCATTCAGAACCGCTTCTCCAACTCAGGATCCTGAAGTTTTAGAATATTTAAAATTTGAAGGTGATAAAAACTACGATATCAACCTTGAAGTCTATATACAACCTGAAAACGGAGATCAAAATCTAATCTGTGAAAGCAACTACAAACACATGTACTGGAATATGACCCAGCAACTGGCACATCACACGGTAAACGGATGTAATGTGGAAGTAGGTGATCTATATGCCAGCGGTACCATTTCAGGAAGTGATCCAAAATCTTTCGGTTCTATGCTTGAACTGACGTGGAGAGGACAAAATCCTTTATCATTAAGCAACGGAGAAGAAAGAAAATTCATTGAAGACAATGATACGGTTACCATGAAAGCATGGGCAGAAAAAGACGGTGTAAGAGTAGGTTTCGGTGAAGTTTCCGGTAAAATCATTCCAACACTTTAAAATAAGAATTTATTATCAGATGCTTCGACTAGGCTCAGCATGACATCGCTAGAAATATACTACTAACCAGTTAGTATTAGAAGTGTCATGCTGAGCGGAGTCGAAGCATCTTTTAATATCATTTGAATACTTAAGTTGAATTAAGTGTTAAAAGTAAAAACATGAAAACAGTAATCCCCTCCGAGATAACCTCCGTACAACTCCAGACCATCATGCAGACGGCCGTTTCACCACGTCCCATTGCATTGGCTTCTACAGTGGATAAAGATGGTAATAATAACTTATCTCCGTTCAGTTTTTTTAATATGTTCAGCACAGTTCCTCCGATTTTGATTTTTTCACCATCGAGAAGGGTTCGTGACAATACAACAAAACATACACTGGAAAATGTTCTTGAAGTGTCTGAAGTAGTAATCGGAACGGTAAACTTTCCGATTGTACAACAGATCTCTTTAGCTTCTACAGAATACGAAACCGGAGTCAATGAATTTATCAAATCCGGTCTTACCATGAAAGATGCAGATCTTGTACAACCTAAACTGATTGAAGAATGCCCGGTTAACTTTGAATGTAAAGTTTTAGAGGTAAAATCATTGGGTGATCAGGGTGGAGCAGGAAATCTGGTAATCTGCGAGGTTCAGAAAATCCATATCAGAGAAGAATATCTGAATGAGGCCGGAAATCTGGATCAGAAAAAACTGGATATGGTAGCCCGCCTAGGCAGCAACTGGTATTCCAGAAGTAATGAAAACAGTCTTTTTGAAGTGCCAAAACCTTTGGTAACCAAAGGAATTGGTTTCGACCTGCTTCCAGATTCTATTAAATACAGTAAAATCTTTACAGGAAATGACCTTGGAATGCTTGCCAATACGGAAGTATTACCTGCCGGAGATTTTCATGCCGATGAAAACATCCATCTTGATGCCCAGAAATTACTTCTGGAAAGCAAAGTGGAAGAAGCGTGGGTGGTACTCACGATAAAATAAAAAAGAAGCCTGAAATTTCAGGCTTCTTTTTTATTTTATCGTGAAAGTTTGAGGCCGGAAGCTGGAAGTTCATAAAGTCTTATGAATAACTTTTGTCCCAATTAATACTCTTTTGGAAAATAGTTCTATTTTGATTTCAATAGATCTTGAACGCCGTCATTATCTTCAAGCCTCCAGCTTCTTGCTTCCTTATCTTATTTCGCTTTCAACGATTCTGAAACAGTAATTTTTCCTTTTTCAGCAAATTCTGTTGCTTTACCGTTTTTATCAATAGAAACATTCAGGTTGTCATTTTTAGCATCATAGTAAATGCTTGTAGCATATCCCGGGCAGTCATGCTGCTTACATCCTGTCAGTTTGTAGATTCCATTTTCTGACGTAACAGGACTTTCTACGTTGAAATTCTTTACCATCTCATCATACTGAGCACCGGTAAGCTTTTTCAGTCTTTCTGAAATACCCTTATCTTCAAAGAATTTAATATCATGAGGATATTTACCTACATTTTTGGTAATAACATTATCCGGAGCAGGAGCAGAAGGAGCTGCAGTTGCTGCTGAATCTGTTTTTGGAGTTGTTACAGAATCCTTAGGCATTACTGTTGCCAAAGTATCACTGCTTACAGAAGATTCTGTTTTTGTTTCTTTTTTACATGAAACAACACATAGTGAAAGCGCAAATGCGCCTGCAATAATTTTTTTCATAATTCTATTTTATGGTGGTTACTATATAATAACGTAGTTTTAAGCGTTTTATTTCAATTTTTCTTTGATAAAATCAATACATTTTTCAGTTACAGTATGGAGATCTTTTGGTAAATCATTTCCTTCCCATGGTTCTTTTGCTCCGAAAGTATGGTTGGCATTTTCAATCAGAAACAGTTCTGAATTGGGGTGAAGAATATGAAGATGCTCTGCCTGCTTCACCTCTACCGCTTCATCCTCTGTTCCGTGAATAATCAACATGTGAGCTTTAGCCATTTCTGTAGCTCGTTCTACATCAAAACGGTGAATATCTTTTTCATAATCTTCATAAAACTGATAATAATGAGGCATTTCCTGTTGGGTACGCCCATTTAAAGCATAATAGACACCATTATTTTTCCAGTTTTCAAAAGCAGCATCTTTTGGGAAACGATCTAAAGTATCCACACTGGCCAACGTAATCAAACCGTTGATTCTTTCATCTTCAAAGGTTTTAATAATAGAAATTCCTCCTCCTCTGCTGTGCCCGATCAACACAATCTTTTCATCATCCACATGCGGATTTTTACTAAAATGATCAATCACTACGCCAAGATCTGAAAGTTCCTTAGAATAATTATTATGGCCAAAAGCTTCAAGATCTCCAAAGTTAAACGGATCATCTGTTGTCGTTCCGTTATGGGAAAAATTAAACTTGACAAAGAAAAAACCTGCTTCCGCAAACTTTTCAGCCATCAGATTCCAGGCTCCCCAATCTTTATACCCTTTATATCCGTGAACAAATATGATCAGGGGAAGTTTTTTTTGACTGTCTTTATAAAAAACATCAGCAAGAAAACCTTTTGTTTCTTTATTTTCTAAGTATATATTCTTTTCTATAATCAAATTCATAAAACAAACGGGCTTTACTTAATATTATTTATATTTATAGGATGAATTCAAACTGAAATTTATGAAAAAAACTCTACTTTTTTTATTTTTAATTACTTTTTCTTTGATCCTGAGTCAGACGACCAAAAGGGTCTTTTTTATTGGGAACAGTTATACTTACGTTAATAATTTACCCGGCCTTATTCAAAGTATTGCCACATCTAATGGCGACGTATTTGAACATCACAGCCAGACTCCGGGAGGTGCTACCCTGCAGGATCATGCCAACAATCCGAATGTCATTACAGACATCAATCAGGGGAACTGGGATTACGTGGTATTACAGGAACAGAGCCAGCTTCCTTCCTTTCCTGATTCACAGGTACAAAATCAGGTGTATCCTTATGCCCTTCAGCTTTCCAATTTAATTAAAACAGCCAATCCTTGTGGAAATGTTATTTTCTATATGACCTGGGGCCGTAAAAATGGCGATGCAACCAATTGCCCGGGACTTCCCACAGTCTGCACATACCTGGGAATGGACACTCAAATTTATAACCGTTACATGGAAATGGCGATGAACAATGAAGGTATTGTCTCTCCTGTAGGTAAAGTCTGGAGAACAATCAGAGAGCAAAACCCGGCCATTGAATTGTATGATCAGGATGAATCTCACCCTAGCTACATTGGTTCTATGGCAGCTGCATATACATTTTATACGATTATATTCAAAAAAGATCCTACGCAGATTCCTTTTAATGGAAATCTTACTCCGGCACAGGCTCAACTGATCAAAGATATTGTGAAAACAGAGGTCTATAACCAGCCTGGTCAATGGTATGTAACCAACAATGATGTTCACAGCAGATTCACCTATCAGCTTACCGGAGCAAGCACCGTTCAGTTTACGAATACAACTCAGAATGCAGCCAATTATTCATGGGATTTTGGTGATGGTACTACTTCTACGCTGGAAAATCCTACACATACCTATACTGTGGGAGGAAGTTATCATGTTAAACTTACAACAGATGCCTGCGGAGCAACTACGACCAAAACAAAACTGGTTGTTGTCAGCATGTTACATACAGCGGAAACAAGTATAGAAAACGAAATTCAAATCTATCCCAATCCTGTTCAAAACCTTATTAATGTTGTTTCTAAAAAGAAATTTGAAGTAATTTCCCTTACAGAAGCTTCAGGAAAAATCATTCCTTATCAATTGAATAAAACAGAGACTGGCTACAGTATTTCACTTCAGCATCTGACCAGCGGAGTTTATTTCCTGCAATATAAAACAGGAGAAAAGGAATTCACTAAAAAAATTATTAAAAAATAAGCTTATTTTTGCTGCATGCAGAATTTAAGAACTGTAACCGTGATGCGTTACATTCTGCCACTGAGAGAAGGAGGATCTCTTCCGGCTCTGGCAGAAGCTGATGATGATTTCAAATATGTATTAAAATTCCGTGGCGCAGGCCATGGGGTAAAAATGCTGATTTCCGAACTTTTGGGTGGAAAAATTACCGAAGCTTTGGGACTTAAAATTCCTGAACTTGTTTTTGTTAATCTTGATGCTGATTTCGGAAGAACGGAAGCCGATGAGGAAATCCAGGATCTTCTGAAGTTTTCTGAAGGTCTGAATCTCGGGTTACATTACCTTTCCGGTTCTATTACGTATGATCCGGGAGTAAGTGTGGATCCGCTTCTGGCTTCAAAAATAGTATGGCTGGATGCATTTATTACCAACATCGACCGTACTTTTAAAAATACGAATATGCTGATGTGGCACAAAGAACTTTGGATCATCGATAATGGTGCTTCATTCTATTTTCACCACTCATGGCAGAATTTTGATGCGGCGGCCAAAACCCCTTTCAAATATGTAAAAGACCATGTGCTCCTTCCTAAGGCAAAAATGCTTGACGAAGCTGATAAATTTGCTCATGAAATTTTGAATGATACTCTTTTCAGAGAAATTGTCAACATGATTCCTGAAGACTGGTTACACTGGAATGATGCGGATGAAACACCGGATGAAATTCGTGAAATCTATTTTCAGTTTATGAAAACCAGATTAGAAAATTCTCAAATCTTTGTAAACGAAGCGAAAAATGCAAGAGGATAAAATATATGAATATGCGGTAATACGCCTGGTGCCTAAAGTTGAAAGAGAAGAGTTTTTCAATATCGGGCTGGTGATGTTTTCCAAGAAGGAGAAATTCATCAGAGTAGAATTCTATTTGTGTCCGGACAAATTCAAACTGATGCACAGCAAACTGGATTACGATGATATCATCCACAATCTGGAAAGCTTTAAAAAAATTGCTAACGGTGAGAAAGATGGTGGTCCAATTGCTTTTTTTGATATTCCGGAGCGCTTCCGATGGCTGACAGCAGTAAGAAGTTCTGTAGTACAAACCTCAAGACCTCATCCTGGAAAATCAAAGGATCTGAATGCCACTTTTGGTAAGCTTTTTGAGGAGTTAGTAAAGTAACATTTCCTTAAAAAATTTATTATGAATTTATCGACAAACAACATATCATTCTACAGGTTTTTTACAAACCTGTTTTTTATTTTATTTTTAAGCTCTACAAATTTATTTTTTTCACAAGAATTACCATTAAGACCGAACAAAGCTGCTGCTGTAAAAAGTACATTACTTCCTGAAATTGCAACAGTTTCCGAAGATATCGTGTACAAAACAAACAGAAAGGGCAAACCTCTCGCTCTTGATCTCTATACTCCCAAGAATGCCACCACTGAAAAACTTCCGGTATTGATCTACGTTCACGGAGGCGGATGGGTAGAAGGCGACAAAGTGGTTAATGCAGATAATTATCTTGAAACAACTGTAAAAAAACTGATAGACAAACAGTATGCTGTAATCAGTATTAATTACACCCTTTTGAATGACAGCACTCATTTCCCGTTGCCTTTGGAAGATACCAAAGATGCTGTAAGATGGGTAAGAAAAAATGCAGAGAAATATCATTTCGACACGAATAATATCGGGTTGTTCGGGGCTTCAGCTGGTGCTCATCTTTCTCTGATGGCAGCCTATACTCCAGACAATACTTATCTGGGTAATCCGGAACTCTCCTCTTATTCGGCTAAGGTAAATTATGTGATTGATCACTATGGCCCTGCAGACCTCAACAAACTTTTTCATACAAAGTTGGGTACTATTCCGGTAGCACTCATCGGATTAATGTCCAAAAAAATTGTCGGCTTACAGGAAAATCTTGTCAAAGGAATTTCCGGGTATGATATCAGAAAAGATCAGGACAGCGCTATTGATTATCTTAAAACCATTTCTCCTGTCTATTTTGTTTCCGGAGGTGTACCTACTTTGATTGTCCAGGGGAATAATGATAAAATTGTTCCTTTAAATCAGTCTAAAAAGCTTCACAGAAAATTAAACAGAGCAAAAATACAGAACTCACTGATTATCGTAGATGGCGGAGTGCATGGCTTTGGCACGACTGATAAAGCTTATCTGGATCAACTTACGGATCAGATGGTGGAATTCATTCTTTCACAGAAGAAATAATATACATATACCCATTAAAACACAATCCAAAACACTATAAATCATCACAATAAATAAAAAACAAATCACAAATTTGCTAGATTGATATACATATTGATATTTTTTCATTGAGAATTAATTACCTTGGCTATTGTTTAAATTATTAACAATAAAAACATCAATACTTTAATTTTTCATCAATAAAAATAAGCAATATGGAATCTTTAAACAATATCAACGCGCTTACGCTCATCTTTGTATCCGTTCTTCTTTTTGCGATAGCTTACCGTTTTTATGGTATTTTCATTGCCAATAAAGTTCTCCGGCTTAATGACCAGAATACAACACCTGCTGTTGAATTTGCCGATGGTAAAGATTATGTGGCTACCAATAAAAATGTACTTTTCGGGCATCATTTTGCGGCTATTGCTGCTGCCGGGCCTTTGGTGGGACCTGTTCTTGCTGCACAGTTCGGATATCTTCCGGGAGCTTTATGGATATTGATAGGATGTGTACTGGGAGGTGGCGTTCATGATATGATTGTGCTCTTTGCTTCTGTGAGACATAAAGGACAAAGCCTTGCGACGATTGCTTCCAAAGAAATCGGGAAAGCAACGGGTACTGTGGCGGGTTTTGCGATCCTCTTCATTTTGATTCTTACGCTGGCAGGGTTATCCTTGGCTTGTATCAACGCCATGCACGAAGCTTCATGGTCTCTTTTTACAGTAATCATTACGATGCCTATTGCAATCATTATGGGACTGATTATGCGCTATAAAAAGAACAGTGTTCTGTTTGCAAGTATTTTGGGAGGAATTCTTCTGATTGCAGGGATTATTGGTGGACACACTCTGATGCAGAATCCTACGATGAATGGTTTATTTTCCTGGGATATTAAAACGATTTCTATTGCAATTCCTCTCTATGGTTTTATTGCTTCTGTATTGCCGGTATGGCTTCTTTTGGTTCCGAGAGATTATCTTTCGACTTATTTAAAAATCGGTACTATTATTATGCTGGCTATAGGGGTAATTGTTATCCACCCTACGATACAGATGCCTGCTATCACAGCTTTTGTTAATGGAGGCGGCCCTATTATTGGCGGTCCGGTACTTCCCTTTATTTTCATTGTAATTGCATGTGGAGCGATTTCCGGATTCCATGCGGTGATTGCTACGGGAACCACTCCAAAAATGCTGAATAAAGAAAGAGAAATCCTTTTTGTAGGTTACGGAGCCATGCTTGTAGAAGGATTTGTAGCATTAATGGCACTTATTGCTGCATGTACGCTGATGCCCGGTGATTATTTTGCGATCAATACTCCCAAAGAGGCTTATGATTCATTTCTGGCAGCGCATCCTTCCCTGCACGGAGTAGATATTGATTATTACTCCCAGAAAATAGGTATTGATCTGTATGGCAGAACGGGAGGAGCAGTTTCTCTGGCTGTAGGAATGGCTCATATCTTTAACAAAATCCCGTATATGGATCAGCTGACGGCTTATTGGTATAATTTTGCCATTATGTTTGAAGCGGTATTTATTCTTACTGCCATTGATGCAGGAACAAGAGTCGGACGTTTCTTTTTACAGGAAATGCTGGGGTCTGTTATACCAAAATTCAATGATAAAAACTGGATTCCGGGAATCATTATCAGCAGTCTTCTTTTCACTTTTGCCTGGGGATACCTGGTGTACACCGGAAATGTAAACAGCATCTGGCCATTATTCGGGATCAGTAATCAGCTGCTCGCGGCCTGTGGACTTATCGTCTGTACAACGATGCTGATCAGAATGAACAGGGGAAAATATGCTTTATGCTCAGCTATTCCGGGTGTGTTTATGGCGGGAATTACCTTCTGGGCGGGTTATATTCAGGTAACTGCCATTTACATTCCTAAAGGACAATATTTACTGGCAGCTTTAGCAGTAACAGCTATGGTTCTGATGCTTATCGTATTTGCAGGAGCTTTCAGAAAGTGGTATCAGCTGCTTCAAATCAAAACAACTGAAATTGACCATTATGGTGAACCAGTGAAAGAACTGGTAGAAAGATAAAATTCAAATTATAAATAGAAAAACCATTAAGAAAGATTGAAGAAGTAAAGTATAATTAAGATGAATCTTTCTGATTTTTAAGCTTAAAACGAAGCTTATCTTACTACTCTTAAACTCTCATTACATCTTAATGGTTCAAAAATAAAAGTTTAATTACATAAAGAAAAAACAGTTCAGGCTTTCTGAACTGTTTTTTTATAGCATTGTCTTTTGTTTTATTTAAAAATTGAAATTCAATCTTGCAAAAACATACCTTCCGTTCTGTCCAAACTGTGAAGTAGATCTTGAATAGATGAATTGGTCGTTATTGGTAGAAGCAGTAAGGTTTTTCGTTGGATAGATATCAAACAAATTGTTAACTCCTAAAGTCAATCCTACATTTTTAGTAAACTGATAAGCAGCAGATAAATCCGTAATGATTTTATCTCCGATCGGCTGGTGTTCATTAAAATCAATAATTCCGTCTCCGTTCACATCAATAATATCAGCGCCTGTTACTTTCCCGAAATAGGTATTTCTCAGATATAAACTTGCATTCTTCCAAGAAAGGGTGTGAGAAAGACTGGCTTTTACTCTAGGCACAGCTTCTTCAAGATATACTCTTGATTTTTCAGAGAAATAAACTTTTTCAAGCGCTGGCGACTGTAAAAGTCCTGCTGAGTGAATATCACCAACCTGTTTTGTTTTATTAAGGTTAATAGCGAAGTTGTTATCTAATTTAAATCCAGAGAATCTGGTATTGTGTGAAATGACAACGTCAACTCCTTTTGTTTCCGTATCAATGGCATTCGTAAAGAACTGCGCTGCATTGATTCCCAACTGATCATAAGCTTCTTGTGCTTTCTGAGGAACATTGGCTCTCAGGAACTGGTCTGTAAGAATAATACGGTTATCAATTCTCGTGAAATATCCGTCTGCTGTAAAGGTAAGACTCGCTGAAGGAATTCTGTAGGTAAATCCTACACTTGCTGATTTGGATGTTTCCTGCTTCAGTTTTGGCATATCCAGCAATCCTGCCAGCTGAGAATCATTACTGAAAGTTCCTACTTCCAAAAGCTGATTATTTGTAAATAATGTAGACGTTACATTATAATAAATCTGGTGGATAGATGGCGCTCTGAATCCTGTAGAACCTGCAAATCTCACATTGAAATTAGGTGCTACCTTGATTCTTGAAGCCAATTTATAATTGAATGTAGACCCGAAATCTGAATAGTTTTCATATCTGGCTGCAGCATCCACCAATAACCAGTTGGTAAAGTTGAATTCAATATCTGCATAGGCTGCTACTGATTGTCTGTTTTTATCTACTGCATTTCCAGGTTTAAATCCGTTGAATACCTGCGATCCTCCCGGAAGTGCTACTCCGAAGAAATCTGTAGGTCTCACAGAATTTCCGTTCCATATATTTCCGGAAGCATCATAGGTTGCATAAGACGCTTCTTCACCCTGAGTAATTTTAAAATTCTCATAACGGTGCTCAGCTCCAAACGCTACGTTGATTCCTTCCCATACATCATATTTTTTAGAGAAATCTAAATTGATTGTATTTTGAGAAAACCTTAGTCCTCCTGCATTAAACTCTCTTGGTGAAGCAAAACGCAAAGAAGTATTTCCTGTATTCTGAATATTATAGGTAAATGAATTCTGTCCGTACGTATTACTGAAATCAATATTCCAGCCTTCCCATTTTCCTTTGATACCGGCTGATAATGAAATATCCTGAATATCTGTTCCGATCTGAGGAAGATAGCCGTTAGGATACAATCCGGTAAAAGTTCTGCTTTCAGTTGGTCTTCTGTAGAATCCTCCGGAAGTTCCGTGTCTTATGCTGTAACCTCCAAAAGTATATACTTTCCAGTTGTCACTTACTGGTATCTCAGCATTCACAAAAAGCTGGTGATTGTTAAGCTTCGACTGCCCTACCTGCATATTAAAATCCTTCCTTTCCTGCCCTCTGTAAGCCAGCTCCTGATCCGTAAAATAATTAAGCTGATCTCTGGTAAAATTTCCAGGTTTCAAAATACTTTGTAATGCGGAAATAGTATTGGCTCCCTGGATAGAATTTTGCAGATCCTGAGAAAAATAACTTACATTCTGTGCATACTGATGAATATAATTTACAATCTGTTGTGAATTGGGTGTACTTCCAATATTGGTAAAAAGAGAAGAAAGGTTCACACCGTCATTCAATGCACGCTGTTCGATGGCATTGTAAGCATTGTAAATAGGACCACTTTCTGTTCCTGCTCTGTACGTTGGGTTTCTGAATTGTGAAGACCAGGTGATATTAAAGAAACCTCCTTTGGTTCCAATTTTATTCCCATAGTTTAAATCCAGCTGAATATTTTGTCCGTCAAAATCTCCGGTATGATCATTAGCCGTTGGCGTAAGATTTCCTCCATAGCTGATCTGTCCTGCCAGTTTTCCTGTATCTCTTTTCAGATCAAGGTTGATTACTCCGGCAATGGCATCAGATCCGTATTGTGCGGAAGCTCCGTCTCTTAATACTTCAATTCTGTTCAAAGCAAAAGAAGGAATGGCATTCAAGTCGGTTCCAACAGTTCCTCTTCCTGGTGTTCCGTTGACGTTCACCAATGCTGAAGTATGTCTTCTTTTTCCATTCACCAAAACCAACACCTGATCCGGTCCCAAACCTCTCAGCTGTGCAGGATCCAAGTGATCTGTTCCATCTGAATTCGTTTGAATGGTAGAAGTAAATGAAGGGGCTACAGCGTTCAGAATTTGTCCAATATTAGTCTGTGGAAGGATAATTGAAGATTCTTTTACATTGAATACATCTACGGGAACCGGACTGTCTACTTTAGATCTGGCACCGGCTCTTGAACCCAGTACTACTACTTCTTCTACATTATTGGTTTTTATAGTGTCTTTATGTGCTTTTATGCTGTCTTTTTCCTGACCGTAAGTCAATACGCCGAGGAAAAATAAAACAGAGGCCGAAAGAATAGTTTTCTTATTATTCATAGTTTAGAATTTGATTAACATTTATGTTTTTACAAGGTGCAAATGTAAAATTTATTTATTAGTCTACAAAACAGATAGACTTTGTTTTTGTAAAAAACTATTATCGTTTCTTTCTATCCCTCATTTAAAGTTATGATAAATTAAGGAAACATTCGTAAAAAACATTGTTTTATAGCAGGTTAGTTTCAAAACAAATAGTAAAAAACGCTACGCACGCAAAGAAATGACTTGCTTATTGATTATTTTTTCGATCGCAGCGGCACTTTGTTCAGCAAGGAAAATCATCTCTGCTAAGTGAACGCCTTCGCGAACAAAAATGAAACAATTCTTAATAGAAACTTTGCGAACTTCCCGTTAAAATGATTTCAATAAAATGCGATGTACGCTAAGAAAATAAATTACTTTTCTGCTTATTCTTTTGACCGCAAAAACAAATAGTTCAGCAATGCAGATCACTTTGCTAAGTGGAACGTCTTCGCGATCGAAAAAATATACATACGTGATAGTCACATTGCGAACTTCGCGCTTAAATGAATTTTATAAAAACGCTATGTACACAAAGAAAATATATTGCTTTTCTATTAATCCGATCGCAAAGGCACTTCGTTCAGCAACGTAAATTACTTCGCTAGGTGGAACGCCTTCGCGATCGAAAAAATATACATACGTTATAGTTACATTGCGAACTTCGCGTTTAAATAAAAAAACGGACCCAAAAATTGAATCCGTTTTCTTTATATTCTTATTTTAAAATTAAATCTTAGTTAGCTTAGCATATTTCAGGATCAGATTTTTCTCTCCTTCATGCATGAAAACAACCTTTGCTTTGATGTTCTGAGGATCTGTTCCATCTAAGAAAGTAACTTCTCCTATTCCAAAACGATCGTGTCTCACTTTATCTCCTACTTCAATATCCTGAGAAGAAGCTCCGCTTGGATTGATAATTTTAGCCGTGCTTACCGGTTTCAGCTTCCTCACTTCAGGAGCTGGTTTCGAAGTATCACCTCTGTCAATGGTTTTCTTTTCAACCTTTTTGAAAGATTTCATTTCTGAAGGATGTTCATCAAAGATATTGGATCTCACTCCTGAATTATTGATAAACCTTTTTTCCAAAGCAGGATTCAGGAATTCAATATATTCATCATCAATTTCGCTTAAGAATCTTGAAGGTTCTGCATCCGTAATTTTGCCCCATTGAAAACGGGAAACAGCATAGGAAAAGAAGGCTTGTTTTTCTGCTCTTGTCAATGCCACGTAGAATAATCTTCTCTCCTCTTCAAGATCTTCTCTGGTTGCCGAACTCATAAAGCTTGGGAACAGGTTTTCTTCAAGCCCTACTAAGTGAACCACCGGGAATTCCAATCCTTTTGAAAGATGAATGGTCATCAAAGAAACCATATCATCTTCCAGCTCTTTATCCTGAGTATCTGCAGAAAGTGCAATATTTTCAAGGAAATTGGAAAGGCTCGGATCACCATCTTCAAGCTGCATCTGCTCTTCAATGAATCCCTGCATGGAGTTCATCAATTCCTGTACATTTTCTACTCTGGAAATCCCTTCAGGCGTCTGATCGTCTTTTAAAAACTTGATTAAACCGCTTCGTTTGGCCACTTCCATGGCCACGCTGTAAGCCGTTTCTGTTTTCAGCAATACCTGAAAAGCCTTGATCATTGACCAGAAGTCGTTCAGTTTGTTTAAAACTCCATTGTTCAGCCCTAACTGTGGTGCATACATCGGAAGGTTCTCCAATACTTTTGAAACCGCAATATTGTGGGCATCAGCAAAAACAATCAGTTTATTCTGTGTTGTTTCTCCAATTCCTCTTGCAGGATAATTGATAATCCTCATTAATGCTTCAGAATCATTTTCATTGATCAGAAGACGAAGATAACCAATAAGGTCTTTTACTTCTTTTCTTTGATAGAAAGAAAGTCCTCCATACACTTTGTACGGAATATTTTTACGTCTCAGCGCATCTTCAAAAGCACGCGTCTGAGAGTTGGTCCTGTATAAAATAGCAAAATCGCTGTATTTTCTCTGATCACGGTTACGAAGTTCCCAGATGTTTCCTGCTACAAAGTTGGCTTCATCAGCATCGGAAAGAGAGCGGTAAATTTTAATCTTATCCCCTTCTTCATTATCACTGAATACATTTTTCTTAAACTGCTGCAGGTTTTTAGCAATCACCACATTCGCAGCATTTACAATATTCTGTGTGGAACGGTAATTTTGTTCCAATGATACCGTTTTGGCATCCGTATAATCTTTTTTAAAGTTTAAGATATTATAAATATTCGCTCCACGGAAAGAATAGATAGACTGAGCATCATCCCCTACTACACAGATATTTTCGAATTTTGAAGCCAAAGCTTTTACAATAAGATACTGAGAGTGGTTGGTATCCTGGTACTCATCTACCATGATGTATCGGAATCTATCCTGATATTTCGCCAGTACTTCCGGGAAACGGGTTAATAGTTCATTGGTTTTCAATAACAAGTCATCAAAATCCATAGATCCGTTTCTGAAACACTGATCCACATATTTCTGATAAATCTGCCCGATGAATTTCATATTCGCTTTTTCATCCGCTTCCATCAGTTCAGGATTGTTGAAATATGCTTTTACCGTAATCAGGTTATTTTTATACGTTGAAATTCTTGCCTGAACTTTTTTAGGTTTATAAAGATCGGCATCAATATTCATATCCTTCAGAACTTTTTTAATTACGTTCAGGGCATCCTGCTGATCATAGATGGTAAAATTGGAAGGATATCCAAGATAATGAGCTTCAATTCTCAGAATTCTTGCAAAAACGGAGTGAAATGTTCCCATCCAAAGGCTTCTTGCATTGCTGTCCCCTACTACTTTGGCAATACGGTCTTTCATCTCGCGTGCCGCTTTATTGGTAAAGGTAAGCGCCAGGATATTGAAAGGGTCTATTCCGTTGTGTATTAAATGGGCAATACGCATGGTCAATACACGCGTTTTCCCTGAACCTGCTCCTGCAAGTACCATCAAAGGCCCTTGTAAAGAGGTAACGGCTTCATATTGTGATTCATTAAGTCCTTTCAAATAGTCCATACAGCAAAAAAATTTTGGGAACACAAAATTAAGGTATTCGGAGGAGAATTCAAACTTTCATATAGAAGTTAGGAATTTGAAGTATTCAGATAGTATTTGTCAATGGTCAATTTTGCTTCGCAAGTGAATTGTGAATGATTATTTTTGGTCTCAAATCCCGCAACCCGAATCACGTAACAAATTGACAAGCGAAGCGAATTCACCATTCACTATTCACCGTCACCTATATATTTCTATACATTTTGTAACATTTAATTCACTTTTCATACTAATTGATAAACAATTTCTAAATTTTATGAAAAAGCGACTTCTTTCTGCTGCTGCCGTAGCTTTCTTCGGGCTAATGCTGAATGCACAGCAAATCAAATTCGAAGAGTATGACCTTCCCAATGGTCTTCACGTAATTCTTCATCAGGATAACTCGGCACCGGTTGTAACCACGGGTGTAATGTACCACGTAGGTGCAAAAGATGAAGTAAAAGGCAGAACTGGCTTTGCTCACTTCTTTGAACACCTTTTATTCGAAGGAACTCCTAACATCAAGAGAGGGGAATGGTTTAAAATCGTTTCTTCAAACGGGGGTGAGAACAACGCCAACACGACCAATGACAGAACGTATTATTACGAAACATTCCCTTCCAACAACGAACAGCTTGGGCTTTGGATGGAAGCGGAAAGAATGCGTCACGCTGTCATCAACCAGATTGGTGTGGATACTCAGAGAGAGGTTGTAAAAGAAGAAAAAAGATTGAGAATGGATAACCAGCCTTATGGAAATCTTTTCACGACTATTCAGAAAAATTTATTTACCAATCACCCATACAACTGGCCAACAATTGGTTCTATGGAAGATCTGAACTCTGCTAAATTAGAAGAATTCCAGGCGTTCTACAAAAAGTATTATGTTCCTAATAATGCTACTTTAGTGGTTGCAGGAGATATCAAACCTGAGCAGACAAAGAAATGGATCGAAACGTATTATGGAGGAATTCCAAAAGGAACACTTTATCCAAAAGATTTCCCGAAAGAAACTCCTATTACTCAGGAAAAAGAAGTTACTGCTACTGACCCGAACATTCAGCTTCCAGCTTATATTTTCGCCTACAGAACTCCTGCTAACAAAGAAAAGGATGCTTATGTTTTAGATATGCTTTCTTCTTATTTAAGTAACGGTAAATCTTCAGTTTTATATAAAAAACTAGTTGACCAAGAAAAGAAAGCGCTTCAGGTAGGAGCCTTCAATCAGGGGCTTGAAGACTACAGTATTTTCGCATTCTATGCAATTCCGATGGGGCAGACTACAAAACAGATTTTACAGGCTGACATTGATGCTGAAATCAAAAAAGTACAGACTACTTTAATCTCTGAAGAAGATTACCAAAAGCTTCAAAACCAGTACGAAAACCAATTTGTAAACGCCAACTCCAGTATTCAGGGAATTGCTGCTTCATTGGCAACCAATCATGTATTGATGGGTAACACGAATTTGATCAACAAAGAAATCGACATTTACAGATCTATCACCAGACAGGATCTTCAAAATGCAGCTAAAAAGTATCTTAATTCCAACCAAAGAATAATCATCAATTACGTACCTGAGAAAAAGTAATTATTTCAACTTCTTAGGTGATAATATGATTATTAAAAATTAAATTTTTACAAATGAAAAAGCAATTAACATATATAGCTGCAGCATTTTTCTTTACAGGAATGGTTTCAGCACAAAAAATAGACCTTAATGCAATGCCAAAACCAGGACCTACTCCTGCAATCAACATTGCCAAGCCAAAAACGTTCCAGCTAAGCAACGGTCTTACAGTAATGGTGGTTGAGAACAATAAATTACCAAGAGTAAATGCCAGTCTTTCTATGGACAGACCTCCGTACAATGAAGGAAGCGTAACCGGAGTAAGCCAAATCATGGCTGAACAGTTCGAAAACGGAACGACTAACATCAGCAAAGATGATTTCAACAAAAAAGTAGACTACCTTGGAGCCAATCTTAATTTCTCTTCAGGAGGTGCTTCTGCCAATTCACTTTCTAAATATTTCCCTGAAGTTTTGGGCTTAATGGCTGATGCCATTATTAATCCTAAATTCTCTGCTGAAGAAATTCAAAACTCTAAAGAAAGAGCGATCGAGGGATTAAAGTCTGAAGAAATAAATGCATCTTCTATCGCTTCAAAAGTTTCCAACGCTTTAATGTATGGAAAAAATACGTCAAGAGGTGAATTTGAAACGATTGAGTCTATCAATAAAATCCAGCTTGCTGACGTTCAGAATACCTATAAAAAATACTACGCGCCGGACAATGCTTACTTAGTAATTGTAGGAGACGTGAAGTTTGACCAGGTAAAGCCTTTGATTGAAAAAGCTTTCAGTGGCTGGAAAAAAGCGAACACACCTATTGCGCAGTTAGAGCCAGCTTCTAATGTTGCTAAAACAGAGATCAACGTAGTGGATGTTCCTTCTGCTGTACAATCAGTTGTTTCTTTAAACAACCTGAACACTCTGAAAATGAAAGATGCTAATTATTTCCCTGCAACAATTGCCAACTATATTCTTGGTGGTGGTGGTGAAGCAAGACTTTTCATGAACCTTCGTGAGAAAAACGGATTTACTTATGGGGCTTATTCAAGTATGGTTGCCAGCAAGTATTCTCCACAATTCTCTGCCAGTGCAAGTGTAAGAAACGAGGTGACAGACAAAGCTGTTAAAGAATTCATGAATGAACTTAACGCTATTTCTACGGTAAAACCAGAAGAATTAGCCAACGCTAAAGCTAAGCTGAAAGGAGCTTTCATTCTGGCCTTAGAACAACCCGCTACAATCGCAAAATTTGCTTTAAACCAGAAAGTTCAGGATTTACCTGCTGATTTCTATACCAATTACTTAAAATCGATCGATAAGGTAACTGCTGCTGATGTATCCAATGCTGTAAAAGCTACCATCTTACCTAACCAAAGCAGAATTTTCATCGCCGGTAAAGCATCTGATATTTCTGAAGGATTAGAAAAACTGGGTTATCCTGTAAAATATTTCGATAAAGAAGCCAACCCTGTTGCGAAGCCGACTGTACAAAAAGTAGATGCCAATGTAACGGTAGCTTCTGTAGCTGATAAATACATCAATGCTATCGGAGGAAAAGCTAATCTGGCGAAAATCACTTCTTACACAACCAATGCTTCCATGTCTATGCAAGGACAAAACATCGATTTTAAAATCGTTAAAGCACAAGGCGGAAAAGAACTTACTACTGTAACAGCAATGGGACAGGTTGTTCAGAAGCAGGTTTTCGATGGAAAAACCGGTTATTCTATGCAAATGGGACAAAGAGTTGAGATCACACCTGAAGAAATTGCTGAAAAACAAAAGAATCCTGAGCTTTTCGAAGAATTAGGTTTTGCAAAATCTGCTGATTATAAATTAGGCGGAATTGAGAAAATCGGAGGGGAAGATTCTTATGCTATTAAAGGTGGAGATACCACCTATTACTATAGTGTTGCAACGGGATTAAAAACCGGAGAAACCAAAAAAGTAAAAGCTAAAGGTCAGGAAATGACAATTCCAACAACATTCTCTAATTACAAAGATGTAAACGGAGTAAAAATGCCTTACACCATCTCTGTAAGCCAAATGGGAATGGATATGACGATGACAGTAAAGTCTTATGAGATCAATAAGGCTACAGATGCTGATTTTAAATAAGAACATCCTATTTTTATAGAAAAAACGGCAACAATTGTTGCCGTTTTTATTTTTATCAACATTTGGCGACATCTTTTTTTGTCATTCAGTAAAAAAAGATTAAATTTGCCCATTCAAAAAGATATAAGAATTAATGGATACTATATTTACACTACTAATGGTTCTTGTTATGGTTGCCAGTGTTTTATTGGTAATTATCGTTATGGCACAAAATCCAAAAGGAGGAGGCCTTTCCAGTACATTCGGAGGTGCATCATCTGCACAATTCGGAGTACAAAGAACCAATGATTTCATGGAAAAAGCAACATGGACTCTAGGCGGAACTATCATCGTTCTTATCCTTTTAAGCGTTGTTATTACAGGTAAGCCATCTCAGGCACTTCCTGCACAACAACAGCCTGCTAAGAAAGAAGCTCCGGCTAAACAGTCTGCTCCTGCTTCTTCTACAACAACTCCGGCACAGACTCCTGTAGCTCCGGCAAAATAAGAAGAAAATATTATCTTACATACAACAAAAGCAACTCAAATTGAGTTGCTTTTTTATTTTAACTTGATCTTTTCAATCTGATGCCGAAGTTTTAATCCTGCCTTTAAAAACGAATACTGCACAGGTTTTGATTCTTTATAATATTTATCAATAAAGATCTGCATGGCTCCATAAAATCTATTGAGATAGACTTCATCTTTGATGGTACTTTCTCCTTTATGGTGAAGGATAGAAACTTTTCCATAATAGAAATTATGATATCCATTTCTTAAAAATGTATAGCAGAGATCAATATCTTCTCCATACATAAAATAAGCATCATCCAATCCTCCTATTTGTTCATAGACCTCTTTTTTAGTCAATAAAAATGCTCCGGTGATTACTTCCACTTCTGCAACAGTATTTTCATCTATATCGTTTCTGTAATAGGATTTCGAATTGTTCTTTTTAAAATTGGTAAACAGCTTTTCAAACGAATTGAACATATCCGGAACCGAGCGTTTGCTTTCAGGAAGGAAATTCCCTTCTGCATCATGCATTCTCACTCCCAGACATCCGAATGAAGGCTGAGCATCTGCAAAATCCAGCAATTCATTCATATAAAATCCTTCCAATTCCGTATCAGGGTTCAAAAGCAAAATATACTCTCCTTTTGCTATCTGAACAGCTTGGTTATTTGCTTTTGCAAAACCACCATTTGTTGCAGATGAAATAAAATGTACATCAGAAAATTCGGGAATAAGATCACCCCATGAACTGTCTGTAGAAGCATTATCAATGACAATCACTTCATAATCTATGTCCTGTATGTACTTCTGGAGTGACAGGAGGGAGCTTCTAAGCAATTGGGTAACATTGTAATTAACGATAATAACGGACAACTTCATATTAATCCTTTTCGTTGTACGGTAACCTGTTGATAATAGATCTTCCTAAAGAAATTTCATCAGCATATTCCAATTCATCTCCAACCGAAATTCCTCTTGCAATGCTTGAAAAATTCACATTGAAACTTTTAAACTTCTTGTAAATATAATAAGCTGTGGTGTCCCCTTCCATGGTGGCGCTCAATGCGAAAATAAATTCCTTTACCTTTCCGTCATTCAGTTTCTTTTCAATACTTGGAATATTCAGCTGGCCTGGTCCTATTCCTTCCATTGGAGATATCTTCCCACCAAGAATCAGATATTTTCCTGTATACTTTCCTGTATTTTCAATCGCAATCACATCACGTACATCTTCAACGATACAGATAAGTTCACCATTTCTCTTTTCATTACTGCATATTTCACAAATGTCAAAATCCGAAAAATTGTGACATTCTTTGCAGTATTTTATTTCATTAACAAGGTTAATCAGGGAATTTCCAAGACTTACAGCTCTGGAATTGGGCTGCTTCAACAAATGGAGTGCTAACCTCAAAGCCGTTTTTCTTCCAATCCCAGGCAATCCCGAAATCTCATCTACTGCTTTTGCCAATACTTTACTAGGGTAATCCATAGGTACAAAAATAAGGATTAAAGTTGATAATTGATAGTGAATGGTGAATGGTGAATCGTCAATTCGCTTCGCTTGTGAATTTTTATAGAATGATTATTGACTATTGACTTTGCGAAGCAAAAATTGACTATTGACCAAGAGATTAATGTCTCATGATGATATTTTATATTTCTCCCATACCTGAGAACACTAAAAAAAACCTTTATATTTGCGGCTTAAATTAAATATGAAAAAAATAAACTGACATGGTACTTAACAATCTTAATTATCCTCTGGATTTCAAATTCAAAATCACTACTTTAGCAAGCGACTTCAACATTACGGACAGAAATGGGAATTATGTGGCCTATGTTCGTCAGAAAATGTTCAAGTTGAAAGAAGATGTTATCGTTTTTAATGATGAGAGCAAGTCTAAGGAACTTTTCAGAATCAAAGCTAACCAATGGATTGATTTCAACGCATCTTATTCTTTGAATGATCTTATCGATAATAAAAACTTTGGTAGGCTGGCGAGGAAAGGAATGCGTTCTATCTGGAAAGCAAGCTATGATATCCTGGATGCACACGATCAGCCTAAGTTTAAAATTCAGGAAGACAGTGCATGGGTAAGATTCTGGGACAGCTTTGTAGGAGAACTTCCAATCATAGGAATGTTTACAGGCTATTTCCTTAATCCATCTTACACGGTAACAGGAATTGATGGAAAGGCTTATTTTAAACTGAAAAAAATGCCTTCATTCTTTGGAAGAAGATTCCAGCTGGACAGACTGATCGATATTGATGACGAGGAAGAAAGCTTGGTAATCCTTTCTCTATTAATGATGACACTTCTTGAAAGAGCAAGAGGATAAACAAATAATAAAACCACAAACACATGAAATATTTAATCATTTTATTTTCAGCATTTCTACTGGTAGCCTGCAAAAAGGAGAAAGAAACTGTTTCAGGTTCTGCTACTGCCGATTCTTTGCATGTGGCTAAAGATACTGCATCAACAGATCATTCTTCAGGAAATATTCTGGTAGGAACAATTCCTTTTCCAAAAGAAATCAAAGAATGCTCCTGCTATTTTGCAGCAAGCAAAACTGATTTTGAAAATGAGAGATACATTTATGCAGATGATGCCGGAAAAACAGCTTATATGATGCTGGATGGCAAAAGACTGGCCATGAATCTTATTTCATCAAGTGATATGGAAGTAGATGAATTGCTTACCAAGGAAATAGAAAATGACGATTACAAAATTTCTGTAAAGGGTAAAAAAATAAAAGGCGAAGAAGCTTTGCTGTTTGAAGGCACTCTGACTATAGAGAAACCAGACGGAACTACATTTACAACTCCGATCTATGGAGAATGCGGATGTTAATACAAGCGAAATCATACAAAAATGCTTCTGTAACTCAACAGAAGCATTTTTTATTTCGTAAATTTGAGAAAAATAAAATTCAATGGAATTATCTAATATAGAACCGCAGATTATCTGGAAAAACTTCTCCAAATTAAATGCTGTTCCGAGACCTTCGAAAAAGGAGGAAAAAGTAATAGCTTTTATCAAAGGATTTGGTGAAAATTTAGGACTGGAAACTACGGTAGATGAAGTAGGGAACGTTATTATTAAGAAACCTGCCACTGCAGGAATGGAAAACCGTAAATCTATCGTGCTTCAATCACACCTTGATATGGTTTGCCAGAAAAACAATGATGTGAATTTCGATTTTGAAACGGAAGGAATCAAAATGGAAATTGATGGTGACTGGGTAAAGGCTAAAGGAACAACTTTAGGAGCTGATAATGGTTTAGGAGTAGCTACCATTATGTCTATCCTTGAAAGTTCAGATATCCCGCATCCAGCATTGGAAGCTCTTTTCACGATTGATGAAGAGACAGGAATGACGGGTGCTTTAGGATTAAAGCCAGGACAATTGACAGGACAAATTCTATTGAATCTTGATACTGAAGAAGATGATGAAATCGATATCGGCTGTGCAGGAGGTGTAGATGTAACTATTACTCAAACCTATGCTACAGAAGCTTCAAAAGGACAAATTGTAAGACTTGAAGTAAAAGGTCTTCAGGGTGGACACTCCGGAATGGATATCCATAAAGGCTTTGGAAATGCCAATATTATTTTGGGAAGACTTCTTTACACCGGTCTTGAAAACCAGAATATTGAACTGATCTCTATCGACAGCGGAGGGTTGAGAAATGCCATCCCAAGAGAAGGTGCTGCTGTTATTTCTGTGAGAAATGCTCAGGAATTTATAGACCATGCAACTGCTCTTAAAAAAGATATCTTAGAAGAATTTGCGACTGTAGAACCAGGACTTCAGATCAATATTGAGAACTCTACATCTTCTGATAAAGCTATTTCAGAAGGAGATTCCAAAAAAGTGATCTTTACTTTAAAAGCTCTTCATAACGGAGTATACAGAATGAGTCCGGATGTGGCTGATCTTGTAGAAGCTTCCAACAACGTAGCAAGAGTAGAATTGAAAGGCGGAGAACTTAAGATTTTAAACCTTACAAGATCTTCTGTAGATTCTTCCAAATATTCAGTAGCAGAACAATTGAAATCTGTTGCGGAACTGGCTGGAATGAATGTTGAATTCAGCGGTTCTTACCCAGGATGGAAACCAAAACCAGGTTCAGAGATTGTACAACTAATGGAAAAGCTTTATACTGAAAAGTTCAGCGAAAAACCTCATGTAGTAGCTTGTCATGCTGGTCTTGAGTGTGGAATCATCGGAGCCAATTATCCTGAAATGGAAATGGTAAGCTTTGGACCAACGATCAGAGGAGCTCACTCTCCTGATGAGAAGGCAAACATCCCTTCTACTCAGAAATTCTGGAGCTTCCTGAAAGATATTTTAGCGAATATTCCTCAGAAATAGAACATTAAAATGAATATATTGAATATCCAAAGTCTTATGATTTTGGATATTTTTAGTTTTAATTGAAATAAAAAATGCTTCGACAGGCTCAGCATGACAACTCTAATACTAATGTTTTTTTAGAAATCAATTTTTAGCAGCGTCATGCTGAGCTTGTCGAAGCATCTAAACAATAGAATAAAAAACAAATCTAATACAATGAAAAGTATCACCGTATTCTGCGGCTCAAGCTTTGGTTCGCACGACATTTACAAAGAACAGGCATTTTTATTGGGACAAACTTTAGCTCAACAAGGTATACAGCTTATATATGGTGGTGCTGATGTTGGTTTGATGGGAACTATAGCAGACGGAGCATTAGCTGAAGAAGGTAAAGTTATCGGAGTCCTTCCCCATTTTTTACAATCCAAAGAAATTGCTCACAAAAATCTGACAGAGCTCATCATCGTGGAAACGATGCACGAAAGAAAAACCAAAATGAATGAACTTTGTGATGGAGTCATCGTTCTTCCCGGTGGTTATGGAACGCTGGAAGAGTTTTTCGAGATGATTACATGGGCACAGCTGGGGCTTCACAAAAAACCAATCGGAATTTTGAATATTGACGGATTTTACGATGATCTTATCAAACTTGTACAAACCATGGTGGATAAAGGATTTTTAAAACAGGTAAACAGAGATATGCTTCTGATCAGCGATACCATTGATGATCTGTTGGAAAAGATGAGAAATTATCAGGCTCCTACGGTTGGAAAATGGATTTCTAAAGAGGAAGTTTAAAAAACTTCCTTTATATTTAGTTCTTAAAAAATTGGATAAAAAACTATGGCCAAACCACGAATTTTCATGAGTTCTACATTTTATGATCTTTAAACAAATTAGAACAGACTTAGACTTATTTATAGATGCTTTAGGATATGAAACCATAAGAAATGAAGAAGGTGATATTCCTTACGGAAAAGATGATGCTCTGGAAGAATATTGTTATAAAGAGATAAAATCAATTGATATCTTAGTGTCAATAATTGGAGGAAGATTTGGTTCCGAATCTAAAAGAAATAGTTCATCAATTTCTCAGATTGAGCTGAGGACTGCATTAAAAGAAAATAAACAAGTATATATTTTCATCGAAAAAAATGTTTTGGCAGAATATGAAACATATTTGATAAATAAGGATAAAGAAATATCATTTAGATATGTCGACGATGTTAGAATTTATCACTTCATTGAAGAAATTAAAAATCTTAATAGTAATAATAATATTAAGGGATTTGATACTGCGTCAGAAATAAGTAAATATCTAAAAGATCAATTTGCAGGATTATTCCAAAGGTTTTTAGAAGAACAAACCAGAATTAAAGAAATTTCCTTAATAAAAAATCTTGAAAAAACAGCTCAAACTCTAAATAAAATCGTCACTGTTTTAAGTGATGAAAACAAAGAAAAGGATGACGAAATAAATAAAATACTAATGATTAACCATCCTTTAGTTGAAGAATTGAGAAATATTCTTGATATTCCATATAATTTTTACATTGAAGGATTTAATGATATGAAAGAACTACTATCAGCAAGAGGATACAAATATGAAGTACCCTTACCCTTTGGTAATGAAATAGATGATTATGAAATATTTGAAAAATCTAATAATAGAAAAAGATATAGATTAGAAGTCTCAAAATCAATATTTGATGATGATCTTAAATTAAAGTTTATAAAAAAACCAGAATGGAACAATAATTTTGTACTTCATGAAGAAGAAGAAGAAGATGATGACGAACTACCTTTTTAAAATAAAAACTCCAGAAGAAATATCTTCAGGAGCTTTTTTATTAAGATTAAAAAATATTTTCTAAGGATAAGGAGCAATTTCCACTTCGAGCCCTTCCATGGCATCGGCAATATGTAACTGGCATCCCAATCTGCTGTTATCTTTCACATGGAAAGCCTCAGCCAGCATGGCATCTTCTTCATCTCCCATCGGTTCCAAACCGGGATCATTGATTACATATACCTGGCATGAAGCACACATCGCCATTCCTCCGCATACCCCAATAGTACCTTCTTCTGCCAATTCATAGGAACGGATAATTTCCATTAGATTCATGGACATATCCGTAGGAGCTACGACATCGTGGATTACACCTTCTCTGTCGGTGATTTTAATATTAACGTCTGACATAATTCTGCAAAATTAGTCAATTTTTTTCACAACTGCCTTCTCTGCTTCTTTACGGCTTCCGTCAAATCCGTCAACACCACTTACGGTTGTATATTTTAATACGAATTTTTTACCAGGATTTAGTCTGTTATACACACTCTGACACATTAAAGTAGCTTCGTGGAAACCACAAAGGATCAACTTCAGTTTTCCAGGGTACGTGTTGATATCTCCGATTGCATAGATACCATCAATATTGGTTTGATAATCAAGAGCATTGTTTACAACAATTGCATTTTTTTCGATATTCAGTCCCCAGTTTCCGATCTCTCCCAATTTTGGAGTCAATCCGAATAATGGAATAAAATAATCTGTTTCAATATCATAAGCATCCTGCCCTTCTACTTCTACAGTGATCGCTTCTACTTTTCCGTCGCCTTTAATACCGGTAACTTCAGCAGGAGTAATTAATTTGATTTTCCCCTGGTTTTTCAGATCCTGAACTTTCTCTACAGAATCCAAAGCTCCTCTGAACTCATTTCTTCTGTGGATCAAAGTCACTTCACTTGCAACGTTTGAAAGGAAAACACTCCAGTCCAAAGCAGAATCTCCACCTCCGGCGATCACTACTTTTTTGTTTCTGAAATGTTCAGGTTCTTTAACGAAATATTCAAGACCTTTCTCTTCATAATCAGCAAGATTGTCGAAAGTAGGCTTTCTAGGCTCAAAAGTTCCTAATCCACCTGCAATGGCAATCGCTTTACATCTGTGAACAGTTCCTTTATTTGTGATCACTTCAAACCACTCATCATCTACTTTTGTATAGGAAACCGCTGTTTCTCCTAAAGTAAATCCAGGCTGAAACTGCTTAATCTGCTCCATCAAATTATCTACCAATTCTCCAGCATTCACGGAAGGATAACCAGGAATATCGAAGATCGGTTTTT